>MHXZ01000059.1:25141-34746 GCA_001825665.1 Planctomycetes bacterium GWF2_41_51
CTACCGATTGAGCTATCGGGGAAAATTATAAACCAGCAATTATTACAATTTTAAGGTTTTTGTCAAGAGCAAAAACCTACAGTAATTCGCATAAAAAGCAAAGTTCTTATGGCCGGATATAAAAAAAACAGCCCATATCATAAAAAATACGGGCTGTTAAGAATAACTATTAAACCAGCTTATTAGCGTGAGCCGCCGCCGCGATAGCCGCCTTCGCCTCTGCCGCCGCCACCTCTATTGCCGCCGCCGCCATATCCACCACGACCGCCGCCGCCGCCGAAGCCGCCTCTACCACCGCCGCCTCTGCTGCCGCCCCTACTTCCGCCACCGCCGCCGGCTGCGCGTTCACGAGCTTCGTTAACCTTTAATGCTCTGCCGCCGAGATCTTTTCCATCAAGTTCCTGCATTGCTGCTGTAGCCTGTTCACGGGAAGGCATTTCTACAAAGCCGAATCCCCTCGGTTCGCCGGTGAGTTTGTCCTTTATAATAGCAACGGACTTTACTTCACCATAAGCTTCAAAAGACTGTTTCAACTGATCTTCAGTTACATCTCTTGACAAATTTCCTACATAAATGTTCATTTGAAATTCCTCAAATCAAAAAAAATAAAAATAAGCTGCACGTGCAGCATTAGATACTACTAAGTTTACATTATAACCTTTTAAATTCCGCGAAATAAATAATGGTGACAATGACATGTTCGAATAGATTTGTTTCAATCTTAACTTCTCATTAATCGGCCTATTACGCAAGCACCCTTTTCCATACGTAATACTACCGACACAGGCTCATTATATCAATGGATATTTAAAAAAAACTTTTTACCCGCTAAAACACCTCTTTTCCCGCATTAGCTCTATGTTATTGGTTCAAATAAACTTGAGAAAACAGCCAATATTATGGATTATAATATCGCCCGTCAGTTTGCATCCAATATTCAGCAAATATCCCGAAATCCTTATTATTTATAATCTCATCAGCAAATATATTAGTTTCAAGTTCTCCATCGTCACTGAGCCAGTCAAGAGCTAACCGCCCTAAATCCTTTTTGTTCACAATATAGTCCAAATTGAAGTCTCCGGTCAGAGGCTCGAGAATCTCAAAAGCCAAACCGTATGCACGTGTTTTTGAAGTGGTATTAATCAGCGAGACTGTATAATTCCCATCAGCAGGCAATATTAAATCAATTTTTTCAAGGTTGTTCAAATCGCCCTCTTTGTAAAAAATGGTTTCATTTGCCGAATTCTTTACAACTAAATCCAGTTCGAATAAAGGCGAATCTACATTATAAGTAAATTTACCTTTATTGACCAGGCGATTCCATGTAACGGTTAAAATCAGTCTTTCATTTTTTTCACCTGCAATTAAATATGAATGTGTTGCGCCGGAATCCATACTATCGTATGCCCAGCCTTTTACAGATGTAATGACTGTTGAACCTTTGCTCACTCTTGGGGTAGAAAGTATCTGATAAGCCCTAAACGCATCGATTCTTCCATAGCCTCTTTGCGAATGCCAGACATTTGCGGGATTAGCAGGATAAGTAGGATTTCCTGTTTTATTTTTTATATTTGGAAAAGCGGAATTGACGATTGCCGCCTTTATAACCACATTTCTGCCGTCATCAGCATCTGGAGTCTGATCCGCGTATTGCAGCAGCAATGCCGCAACTCCGGCAGTTTGCGGAATAGCAAAACTTGTTGCTCCGTCTTTTGCAGTGGTATAAAAAGAAGTGTCGCTGCCGATAGATGGAGTTATCTGACTGCTGCCGGGACTGGATATTTCGGGTTTTCTCCTGCCATCTACTGTAGGGCCGGGATTTGATTTTGAACCGACTTTCAAATAAAATCCGTTAGGTTCGTCAATCAGAGCCGCTGTGGTAATGCCATTGTGTGCATCTCCGAAAATAGTAATCGATGTCGCCTCATTTCCGCTTGCCAGAGCAAGAATGACATTATTTGTATATGCAAAATAATCGACCATCATACTGTAATTGCTCGAGCCGTCTGCGGTTCCTGACAACTGCAAAGGAAGAACAAATACTCGGCAATCGTGCTCATTAATCAAATCAATGAAAGCATCTTCAATATAATCTAAGGATATGCTGCATGAGTCCGTCAAAACTCTTGCTGAATAAACATCGCATCCGGGTGCTGCGCCGATATCATTGGTATGACCTGTCCAGCCTCTGCCTGCAATAATGCCTGCAACCCAGGTATCATGCCCGGCAATCGGACCAAGTGAATAATTGACTCCATCGCCGGTGTAATCGTAATTGAAGACATGAGAACCGCTAATATCGATAAATGTCTGGTGAGTATTTCTGACATTGCGAGCACTAATCAGCCCGACATTCACACCCAAACCGGTAATTCCTATGGCATGAAGAGCCTGGGTATTAGAGCCGTTTTCTGCAATTGAACCCTGCAATGCATAAATATTGCTGTACAGCATTGCCAGCAGCAATATTATAGGACATTGTTTATTTGTATATAATCCTTCCACCATCCAATTGAAAGTATACTAAATAAGAGATATAAATCAACGAATTGGTGTTAAAATAGTCAAAATAACAAAAAAGGGTCAGGAGCTATTTAACTTGGGAAATTTAAGTAATATAAGCAAATTCTATTTTTAGAGAAATATCCCTATTGGATATGGAACTTTATTGGCCTGGCTGTTTTAATTCTTCGGCTTTGGGAAGATCTTTTAAGTCGCTTAAACCAAAAACTTGCAGGAATTTTTTAGTAGTGCCATATAATAGAGGCCTGCCGAGAATTTCCGCCTTACCTGCAATTTTCACCAGGCCTTTATACATAAGCGTTCGGACAACCTCTCCGCAGGCAACTCCGCGAATTGCTTCGATATCCGCGCGGATAATGGGCTGTTTGTACGCTATGATTGCAAGCGTTTCAAGAGCGGCCGGGCTTAATTTATTATCCGCTCGCTGTTTGAGCATATTTTTCAGCCAATTATTATATTCCGGCAGCGTCATCATCTGAAAACCGCCGGCAATTTCCTCGATTCTGAATGCCCTTTTCGTTTCGGCGTACTGCTGATTCAGCGTTTCAATACACTTCTTAACCTGCTTAACCCCGCCGTTGAATTGCGCGATATTCACAAGCCTGTCAGCAGACAACGGTTCATCAGTAGCGAAAAGTATCGCTTCAATTACAGATTCTGTGGTTATGTCCTGTGATGGTATTTGAGCTTCTTCAGTCGGCTCCGATTCTATATGCTCTTCAGCAGGCTGCTGTTCTGTTTGCTCCGTATTCTCGTTCAATTCACCTTCGACAGATTCTTCTTTAGATAAGTTTTCTGCCTGTTCCGCTTCCTGCTGGTTTAAATCTTCCGTCATATTTTTGTCCAATCAAATGGGTCTTTATCTTTTTTACTGATAATAATTTTAACAGGTTTTATACCTTTTTGCAGTTCTTTTGCAACTTTTTTAAGTATAAATCTTTCCGAAACCGTATGACTCAGGCAAACAACCGTAACTCCAGCTTCCTGAGCCGCAAGCGCCTGATGATGCTTGATTTCTCCTGTTAAATATAAATCGCATTTTTCAGCGATTACATTCATAATTAATTTCCCGCACGAACCTGCGCAAACAGCAGCCTTCCTGACCAGTCTTTTATTAGGTCCGACAATGCCCGCTGCTTTAGCACCTGTAACCCGCCTTATTTTCTTGAGTATTGAGCTTAACTGCATTGGCTTTTCAAGAAGACCGATTCTGCCAAGCCCGATTTTATCGTTTACCTCATTTAAATTTATAACATCGAACGCCGGCACTTCATAAGGATGTGCCGTATAGATCGCTTTGACAACATCATTTATTTTTCCCATCGGAACAATCGTTTCGAATTTTATTTCTTCTACGTTTTCAATTTCCCCTATATTGCCGATAGCAGGTTTAGCTCCTTCAAGCGGAACAAATGTCCCAAGACCTGTGGAGTTAAAACTGCAATGGCTGTAATTTCCTATCCAGCCTGCACCTGCTTTAAAAACGGCATCGGCAACTTTCTGAAGTGATTTGACAGGAACAAAAATTACAAGTTTATAATTTTCCTGCCCGCCTTCGACAAAATCTCCAACGGGTCTGGCATTTTTTATTCCTACGATTTCAGCAAGTCCATCGTTTACTCCGCCGGCAACCGCATCAAGAGCCGTATGTATCGAATAAACATTAATATTGCTCTGCACAAGCTCATAAACAACAGAATCTTTTTCAACCGTTTTCAAACCATCCCAGATAACCGGATGATAACTAATTATAAAATTGCACTTTGCCTGTTTCGCTTCTTTGATAACATCTTTTGTAATATCAATCGTCAGCAGAATTTTTTTCACTACAGAATTTATGTCGCCGACAAGCAAACCTGTATTATCCCAGCTTTGCGCAAGTTTCGGCGGCGCAATTTTTTCAATTTGCTTTATGCAATCTTTAACTTTTAACATTTTGAACCTCTTTATTGAAATAGTCGGTATAAAGAACCATTATCTTTTTTGTGATTGTACCCGGCTTTGAATTTCCCACATTGTGCGCTTCAATCGCAACTACCGGCAGAACCTGCATAATAACATTCGTTATGAAAACTTCGTCTGCTCCGAGCAGGTCTTCGATGCTTAAATCTTTTTCTTCATATTTAATTGAATTTTCAGCCGCAAGCTTCAAAACCGTCTTCCTGGCAATCCCCGGCAATACAACGGCTTTTAGCGAAGGAGTATAAAGAATTGAATCTTTTACAAGAAACACATTACTGACACATCCCTCGGCAAGCCTGTTGTCAACCGTGAACCATATAGCCTCAGCCGCGCGTTTTTGAATTGCTGCCGCCAGCGCTGATACCCTTGAAAAATAACTCGTCGTTTTATGCCCGCTGAGAACATCCACAGGATTCTGCCGATATGAATTTAAAACAACAAGTATTCCCTTTTCATAATATTCTTTCGGATAAGCTCCAAAACTAACAGCCGTTACAAGCAATGTCGGCTCGGGATTCTCACTTGCAATTATTCCGCTTGTCGCGGTCAGTCGAATTCGGCTTTCCTTTAATTCATTTGCATTTAAAGTTTCATAAACTGCATCAGCGACAAACTTTCGATCGCCGCGCATATTGATTTTTAATTTCTCTGCACTTGTGAAAAGCCTGTCGAGATGCTCATCGAGAGCAAATACTACACCGTTCGAAGCCCGCATTGTTTCAAACAGTCCCGCACCATACAAAAACCCGCCGTCTCCGCAGCTTACAAATGCCTGCGACGAATCGATTATTTCTTTATTCAAAAAAACTTTTGCCATTATTTTCCTTCTACAGCTTTAATTCCTGCCAATAGAGCCTTTGCTTTCACAAGAGTTTCATTCCACTCAGATGCCGGATCGGAGTCTGCCACGATTCCGCCTCCGGTCTGTGTGTAAGCCTTATTTTCCTTTATGATAATGGTTCTTATCGCGATATTCAAGCACGCATTGCCGCACAAATCTATCCACCCTATAGAACCTGTATAAAGGCCCCTTGCGGTAGGTTCAAGTTTATTTATTATCTTCATCGCGCTGATTTTCGGAGCGCCGATAATCGAGCCCCCGGGAAAAATCGCCTTTAAGCAATCGGCAAAATCTACATCATCTTTTAACTTACCTTCAATGGTCGAGACCGCGTGAAAGACCGTCGCAAAAGATTCTATTGCTCTTCTTTCGGTAACTTTGATTGAACCGGGGCAGCAAATCCTGCCAAGATCATTTCGCTCAAGGTCGATTATCATATCAAGCTCTGCTTTTTCCTTTTCGTTATCGACAAGCTCATTTAAATTTTTCCCATCAGTAATTTCATCTCCCGTTCTCGGTCTTGTGCCTTTAATCGGACAAGTCGTAATTGTCCTATTATTAATATTTATAAACAACTCCGGCGATGCACTCACAATTTGGTAATCGCCTGAATCGATATATGCTGCGTACGGACTGGGGTTAAATTTATTCTGCCAAAGGAAAAGTTTATTAGGCTGGGAGTTGAAATCGGAATTGAACCTCTGTGAAAAATTTATCTGATAAACATCGCCATCATAAATATTTTTTTTTGTTTTCGCAATTGTTTCAAGGTAATATTCCTTTGTCATATTAGATTGAAAACCATTATCTGCTGGGTTAGCCCCCAGCTTCATGCTGGGGGTTATGCCGACGCTTGCGGCGGCTGACAAATAATTTTCAATTTCTATTATCTTTTCTTGCCCACATTTTTTTTCGCTCGGCAATTCTAACGCAAAAAGATGAATACATTTTTCAAGATGGTCAAAGCAAATTACCTTGTCATAAAAACATAATCGAATTAAAGGCAGGTTCACATCATCCGGCACCTGTGGAATATCCTCAATAAATCGATTAAGGTCATAGCTGAAAAAACCAATCCATCCACCCGTAAAAGGCTGGTTATTATCATTGCGAGACTTGCGCAGCAAGTCGTGGCAATCTCTATTCTCCAGTTTATACTTACTTAGAACTGCTTTTAACTTCTCAAAAGGGTTTTTGTCATTGCTGAAAAACTCAAAAATCTCTAAAGGCTCAGCCGCAAAATAACTATAACGATTTCTCTTGGAATTAAATTCCCCCCCGCCGAGAATTGATGAATTTTTGAGTGATGAGTAATACTGAACTAAATTTGGTAACCTGATAGGCGATTGAACAGTTTTAAAAACCAGACGACAGTTTATCTCTCTGTGTCCTCTGTGTTCTCTGTGGCTAAAAATAATCGTCCCTTTCTGTGGCAAATTACAGATTTTCAAGTCTTAATTTTTTGTCGTATTCGACAAGTCCTGCGATAAGGGCTTCCATATCGCCATCCATAACTTTATCAAGATTATAAAGCGATAAATTAATTCTGTGGTCGGTAATACGGTTCTGCGGATAATTATAAGTCCTGATTTTTTCGCTGCGGTCGCCGGAGCCGATCATTGTCTTCCGGGTCTTCTCGCGTTTTGCATTTTCGATACTGCGGTAATGTTCATAAACTCTGCTTCTCAGCAGCCGCCACGCCTTAGCCCTGTTTTTATGCTGACTTCTGTCCTCACGCATATTTACGGTTATGCCTGTTGGTTTATGCTCAAGTTTCACCGCACTGTTTATTTTATTAACCGCCTGGCCGCCGGGCCCGCCCGCTCTGCTGACAAACTCATTGACATCGGCAGGATTTATCTGCATATCAACTTCTTCAGCTTCCGGCAAAGCTGCGACAGTAACCGCGGATGTATGAACTCTTCCCTGCGTTTCGGTTTCAGGCACACGCTGCACGCGATGCCCGCCGCCTTCGTATCCGAAATGCGCCCAAACGCCGGGGCCTTTTATATTGAAAATCACTTCACGGAAACCCCCAAGCTCGTTTGTGCTGAAATCCATCAGCTCGACTTTCCATTTTTGCTTTTCCGCGTAATGAATATACATATTATATAAATCACGCGCAAACAGTGCCGCCTCATCGCCGCCGGTACCGGCGCGAATTTCCATGATGATCGAACCTATCGCCGCATCATCGGACATTACGAGCGAATCTTTTATCTGCTCGAAAAGCGTCTGCTTTTTCTCTTCAAGACTCTTCAAATCTTCAGCGGCGAGCTGCTTGAATTCCTCATCCGCAGCAGCATCATTTAAAATTGTTTGCGTCTGTTCAATTTCCGAAAGAAGTTTTTTATACTCGCGATAGTTTGTTACCACCGCCTTAATTTTGCCCATTTCTTTCGCAATCGGCATAAGTTTCGAATGATCTGATGCTACAGTCTGATCATTGAGCTGTTCCTGAAGCTGCGTATATCGGCCGTCTATTTCATCGAGCTTTTTTATTACTGTTGTGTTTGTGTCACTCATGTTAAAAGTCCGTGTAAGTTAGCGTTCTCTGCCGAAGGCATCCCTTCGGGAGTCCGTGTCATATCCGTGTTTGTACAAAAAAAATACGCTGCCGGTACATAATCTGTTTGATTAAGTCCAACAGCGTAAATTGTCATTCAGAAAAACTATTTTTCTTTTTTTGGTGCCTTTTCGTCCTTTTGTGTCATATAGCTCTGGCCATATTTCTTCTGGAATCTTTCGATTCGGCCGGCTGTATCGAGGAATTTCTGCTTGCCGGTGTAGAAGGGATGGCACATTGAGCAAATGTCAGCGTGAATGTCCTTTGCAGTACTGCGGGTTTCGAACGTATTTCCGCAACCGCATTTTACTTTGGCAACCTGGTATTTCGGATGTATGTCTTTTTTCATCTTTTCACCTTAATAAATCTAAAGCACAGTATTATATATAGTTTTAAGTTCATTGCAAGGGTCTGTATGCCCCAAATACGAAAAAAGAAGTGATTTGTTCTGCAAATATCGGATTTTAAAGTACTTACGACAATATATATCCTTAGTGGAGTTTTCGTGCTTACCATTTGTTTTCATTTACCGCAGACCGGCCAAAAGGCTATGCAGATTATGAAAACAGCTCGGACAGGAATACTCAGACGAAATCTTCTCCTGATATATAATCTCTATATCTCGGTACCATCTATAAGCTTCTTGTTTTTTCTCGCAGAGTCCTTCGGACTGCTTTATTTTTTGTAATTCGGTTTCGGTTACCTGCTTGTTTCGTTTATCGTCCTTTGGTTGCATATTGGAGACGATTAACGTTTTGTCGCAACCGTAACGGGCTTCGACACCGCAGCCGTTTTTAGACGTAACCTTTAAAAATGTGTGTTGATTCGCGTTAATTCGTGCGGTTGCCCTATGCCTTGCCACGTGCTCTGTGGCAAATCATTTTTTCGGATAGCCAACCGTTTGCGCAAGAATAATTTTCTTATTATCTTTAAGCTTCATTGCATTTTTGCACTTATCCCTGTCAACCATTCCGCGAACGACTGTCGCCAATCCTTCTGATGAGCAGAATAGATAAATATTTTGGCTGATGTAACCTGTATCTATCGCCGCATAAAAATCTTTCTGTTCACTTGCCCCATCACCCATTTTATCATAATCAGCAACATAAACGAGATTGACCGGTGCAACCTTTACAAACGGCTGCATCCCTGTCGCTTCACGAATATCTTCGGTTACGATACCAACCAGTTTATTTTCCTTTGCATCGTAAAGATAAAGACCGTCTTCCATTGCGACATAAATATCTATTTCTTGCTTATTTCTTGCAGATGGTGCGGTTCTCTTGCCGTCCGGCCTGCTGATTCCATTTGCCGCCCAGAGCATATTTGAAAGAACCTGCAAAGACAATTTTTCATCGCTGAACTCACGTGAAGATTTTCTATCTTTGAGTGCCTCCATCAATGGCTTCCCGCCTTCCATAACTGGTTTGGGAAGTTCGATAGATTTGATTTCCGCTGCTGAATTCGCATCCGCAGCATTACTCTGCATTGGATAAACAAATAAAATCATTATAATACTTAATGCTATCTTATTCATAATCTTCTCCTTATAAAATGACTCTCATTTCCGCTCATTGTATTTCAATGTATTTATACAAAAGCAAGAATTCCTGAATTGAACGTTCAATGTTTAGCTCTGTAGAAAAGCTCTGAAATTTTTCCTATTTTAACTTGCGCCAAGCCCTCGTTTGCTATATACAATCGAGGATGAGC
>MHXZ01000060.1 GCA_001825665.1 Planctomycetes bacterium GWF2_41_51
AATATATTTGAATGCCAAAGAGCTAAAATAATCGTAAGTGCATTGAAATGCACATAAAAATACTAATTTTTAGAGATACCCTTAACATTTAATCTTTTTAGGAGAATAAAATGGATATCAAAAACGACAAACAAACGACCCCAAAACAACAAATAGAAGAAGGAATAGGCAACGCTGCTACTGCTGCTCATAGTGTACTGGAACGCGGCACTGAAGTTTACGACCATGCGAAACGGACTGTGAGTGATGTTTATGATAAAACAACCAAGGCGGTATGCAAAACCTGTGAACAGGCTAAGAGTTATACAAGCAAAAATCCGGGTAAGACAATTCTTATCGCATTAGGAGTAGGATTGGGAGTGGGAATTCTCCTGGGTGCGAGAACTCATCGCTCCCGTACAGGTCGAATTGCACAACCAGTGGTCAATGCGCTTTCCGACATTGCTCTGGAGCTTTTCCATTAAATCATAAACCGCATACACATACACTTTGGTTTTGAGTGAGTGGTTAAGGTTCAACCTAATTAAAAGGAGTCAAAATTATGAGCAATGAAACAATCACAACTGTATCACCGCATGTCCTGTCAACCCTGCCATATGCGGATAACTCGTTGGAACCAGTAATTTCCGCAAAAACAATCAGCTTTCACTACGGCAAGCACCACAAGGGTTATGTTGATAACCTGAACAAGCTGATAGCGGGAACAGAGTTTGACGATATGCCGCTGGAGAAAATTATCACTGAAACGGCCAATAAAGCCGACAAAACCCAAATCTTCAATAATGCAGCACAAACGTGGAACCACACGTTTTACTGGCACAGTCTGAAGCTAAAGGGCGGCAGCGAACCATCAGCCATGTTGAAGAAAAAAATTGAGGCTTCCTTTAGTACCGTGGATGCGTGCAAAAAAGAGTTGGCGACTGCGGCAATGGCACAGTTCGGCAGCGGCTGGGTGTGGCTCGTACTGGACGGCGACAAGCTTAAGGTGGTCAAGACTAATAACGCGGATTTACCTTTGACCAAAGGAATGAAGCCGCTATTGACTATCGATGTGTGGGAACACGCCTACTATTTAGATTATCAGAACCGACGCGCGGACTATGTCAACGCAGTACTGGATAAACTGATTAATTGGGATTTCGCGGCAAAAAACTTAGGCTGATGCAGTCCGAACAATAGCAATCGAAGAAGTAAGAAAGGAAATTAAACATGCCGGAATTTGGATCACCATTTTCAGGATTGGCGAACGACAGGAAACTCACGGATAATGAGCTTACCAGAGCAATTCGTTTCACGGTGGCCGCAGAGTACGAAGCGATTCAGTTGTATATGCAGCTTGCCGAGTCAACAAATAACAAGCTCGCCGTGGAAGTGCTCAAGGACATAGCGAACGAGGAACGTGTACATGCCGGAGAATTTTTAAGATTGCTCTACGAACTTGCCCCTGATGAAGAAAAGTTTTATGCCGAAGGGGCAAAAGAAGTAAAAACAGAAATAAAGAAAAGGAACTAAACAATGAGCGAAATTACGACGGAAGATGGTACCCGGATTTATTATAAGGACTGGGGTGCAGGACAGCCTGTGGTGTTCAGCCACGGCTGGCCGCTTAGTTCGGATAGCTGGGAAGCCCAGATGATGTTTCTGGCATCCAACGGCTATCGCTGTATTGCCCATGACCGTCGTGGCCATGGTCGGTCGAGCCAGCCATGGAGTGGCAACGATATGAACACCTATGCCGATGACCTTTCGGAGCTTATCGAAACACTCGATTTGGAAAGTACCGTCCTAATCGGTTTCTCCGCAGGCGGCGGCGAAATTGCCCGATATATCGGCCGTCACGGTACGAAACGTCTGGCAAAAGCCGCGCTGATATCTGCTGTCCCGCCGCTGATGTTGAAAACGGCGGCCAATCCCGGAGGCTTGCCTATCGAAGTGTTTGACAAAATTCGCCTCGGTTCCGTCACTGACCGCTCGCAGCTCTACAAAGATCTTGCCGGCGGGCCGTTCTTCGGAGCCAACAGACCCGACGCCAAGGTCTCGCAGGGTATGATAGACTCATTCTGGCTGCAGGGGATGCAGGCTGGTCACAAGAACACCTTCGACTGTATCAAAGCGTTTTCCGAAACAGATTTCACCGAAGACCTAAAAAAATTCGACGTACCGACGCTGATAATTCATGGCGACGACGACCAGATTGTGCCAATCGAAGCCGCGGCTCTCTGCTCATCGAAGCTGGTCAGGAATACGACCCTGAAAATCTATGCGGGCGCACCTCACGGATTGGCCGAAACGCACAAAGACCGGCTCAACGCCGACCTGCTGGCATTCATTAAAACTTAATGCTGCTTTGACCGGCACCGTTTTGAACGAAGTCCAAATCGCAGAAAAATTACTCTAACATTTTAGCAGGTTTAAGATTACAATAGGCCCTGAATTACCCAGGGCCTTTTTTATTTTAAAATCAATGTAATCTGCGTAATCAGCGTTTAAATAAAAAGTTATGGCATTAAGAAACATAAAACTTACTATCCAATATGATGGCAGCGGCTATTCCGGCTGGCAGAAGCAGCCCGGCCGAAAGACCATCGAAGCCGAATTAAGGTCAGCATTAGGAAATCTGCTCTGCTGCGAAGATGTGGAAGTCAATGGTTCGAGCAGAACCGATGCCGGTGTCAGTGCTCTTGGCCAGGTCGCGAATATCCGCATAGATACTCCGATTCCCACCGACCGCCTGCCGAAAGCGATAAGTAAACATCTGCCCAAAGAAATTGTCATAACAGAAGCGGTCGATGTGCCCGATGATTTCGACGCGATTAAAAATACAAAAACAAAAATGTATCGCTATTCAATTTACACCGGCAAGACCCGTCCCGTATTGGAGATAAATCACTGCTGGCACAGGCCCGGTCAATTGGATATTGCACCGATGCAGGAAGCCGCGAAAAAAATTATTGGCGAGAAGGATTTCAAATCTTTCGCTACCGCCTGCGACAAGCGAAGCAGTTCCGTAAGAACAATTCTGAATTGCGAAATAACACAGCAGGTTTTATGGATATATATTGATGTCGAAGCGGATGGTTTTCTGTATAATATGGTAAGAAATATTGTCGGCACGCTCGTCGAGATAGGCCGCGGCCGATGGCAGCCGGATGTTATTGATAAAATCCTCGAAGCAAAAAACCGTAGCGCCGCCGGCCCAATCGCACCACCTCACGGCCTTTGCCTTATGTGGATAAAATATTAAAAAGTTTAATCTGTGAAATCAGCGTAATCTGCGATGAAAAAATTATGAAAATCATTCACATTATAACTCGTTTGATTCTCGGCGGCGCGCAGGAAAATACGCTGATCACCTGCAAGGAACTTGCTGCGCGCGGCCATGATGTAACTTTAATTACTGGACCCGCACTCGGCCCTGAAGGCGAGCTTTTCGTTCAAACTAAAAATCAAAAATACAAAACTATTATAGTCAATTCCCTTCGCCGTCAGATAAATCCTGTTTATGATATTCCCGCATATTATAAAATAAAAAAACTGCTTAAAGAAATCAACCCCGACATCGTCCACACCCATTCTGCCAAAGCAGGAATACTTGGCAGATGTGCCGCCCATCAATTAAAAATTCAAAATTCAAAATTAAAAATTGTTCATGGCGTTCACGGCCTTTCTTTCCACAAATATCAAAATCCATTACTGAATAAGTTTTATATTTCTGCTGAAAGAATTGCCGCCGAAAAAACAGATGCGTTTATCTGCGTGGCTGACGCCATGACCGAAAAATCACTTGCCGCCGGAATCGGCAGATCCGAACAATATACAACAGCGTATTCAGCGATAGAAGAAGAACAATTTTTAAATCCAATCCCGCAAGAGCAGCGCAACGATTTCCGCAAAAAATATAATATTCCTGAAAATGCGGTAGTGCTTGTAACAGTTGCCCGTCTGTTTCATCTGAAGGGACACGAATACATAATCGAATCCGCCAAAGAGCTTGCGAGGAAATTTGATAATTGTTTCTGGCTCTTTGTCGGCAATGGTATTTTAAAAGATACGCTGCAAAAGCAGATCGCGGATTCCGGTTTATCTGATAGATTCAGATTCACAGGTCTTTTACCGGTTGAACAGATGCCGCTGGTGATTCAGTCTTCTGATATTCTTGTCCATTGTTCGCTTCGTGAAGGCCTTGCAAGAGTTCTTCCGCAGGCGATGCTTTGCGGCAGACCCGCGATTAGTTTCGATATTGACGGTGCAAAAGAAGTTGTAAATTCCGATACCGGCCGACTTGTCGAACCTGAAAATATCAGGCAGTTGACAAATGCCTGCGGCCAGTTGATTGCCGATGAAGAATTAAGAAAAAAACTGGGTGCAAACGGCAGGGAATTTGTTAAAGAAAAATTCGCGCCGAAAACTATGGTCGATATAATTGAAAAAGTTTATTCCGAGCCGCGACAGTAATGGAGCGGACTGTTTTTGAGGAAAGTATTATGAAAAGTTACAGAAAAGAATTATTTTTTAACACTCCAACCCGCAGGGCATACATAAATATCACAGACCAGGTCGAAGATTGCTTAAGAGAAAGCGGCATCAAGGAAGGTTTATGCCTTGTAAACGCGATGCACATCACCGCAAGCGTTTTCATCAACGACGATGAACGAGGCCTGCATCAGGATTTCGAAACCTGGCTCGAGAAACTCGCACCCGAAAAACCACATTCGCAATATCATCATAATGGAGCCGAAGATAACGCCGATGCTCATTTGAAACGTCAGGTCATGGGCAGGGAAGTCGTCGTCGCGATTACAAATGGCCGGCTTGACTTTGGCCCATGGGAACAAATATTCAACGGCGAATTCGACGGCAAACGCAAAAAAAGAGTCCTCGTAAAAATCATTGGTGAATAGTTTTATTTCCGTATTAATCCGTGTAAATCCGCGGTTTATTTCGTCCGGTTCGCCTTGTCCTGCATATCGATTTTCCAGATATATTTTTGTGTCCGGAAAATCACTACGCATAAAACGACAAGCGAAATAATCAGAATCGGCAGCATGAATTTCTCAATCCATTTAATGCCGAGAAAAATCAGAACAGTATTGAGAACAATAAACCAAATTCTGATTTCTGTCGGCCCTGTGCCCATATATGTAATTTTAAAATCTCCTGTCGCTCCGAAAGACAAAAACGAACTCACCATAAACGTTCCGAACACTGGAATCATCCACAGAATAATTTCACGATGAATCCCTTCCAGCAGAAACGAATACCCAATGAAGATGCAGGCCATAAAAATAAAATCCAGCAAATGGTCCATAAAAAAACCCCATTTCGGAATGCCCGTATCTCTATGCCGCCCAAGCGCACCATCGAAACAATCCGTAAACCACTGCATAAAAAGCATCAGCGATGAAAGCCAAAGCCAATGAACATTATTTTTCGCCAGGTACCCAAACACAATAACGCCTACAGACCATAAAATCGTTGTAAGTGTTAGATGATACCCCTCAATCCATAGCGGAAATTTTCTAACGTTCCTGTCGATGAACCTGCGTTCCGCCGCCGCAAGAAATGTTTTCATCGGTACTTTTTTATCGCCGGTAAATTTCACTTTTTCCATGATGCTATCCTGTAATTTTCTCCATCGCCTCGAACCAGTTGTTATATGCCTCTCTATATTGCGGACATAATTTTTCATCGGGTTCGATTATCCGCGTGCTTTTCAATCCCTCGAACGCCTGCGAAAAATCTTTATAAAATCCCAATCCAATTCCTGCGCCTCGTGCTGCGCCAGCCGAGCCGTCCGTATTATACAGTTCGACAACCGCATTAGTTACGCAAGCGAATGCCTGCCCGAATAGCGGACTCAAAAACATATTCGCATCGCCCGCACGAACCTTGCTGACCTTCACGCCGATTTCGTGCATTATCTGCAAGCCGAAGTTCAAAGCGAAAACAATTCCTTCCTGACCGGCTCTCAGCAGATGTTGCTTTTTGTGTGTATTAAATCTCAGCCCGCAAATTTGTGCGCCGATATCTTTATTCTCAAGCGTTCTTTCCGCACCATTGCCGAAAGGCATTATCGCAAGTCCGTCGCTGCCGATTGGCGCCTTGGCCGCAAGTTCATTCATCGAGCGATAATCCATATTATCCATAACATTGCTTCGCAGCCAGCTATTCAAAATTCCCGTCCCGCTCACACAAAGCAGTATGCCGTACCTCGGCGCCGCCTTGCTGTAGTTTACATGAACAAACGTATTGACCCGTGATTTCGAATCATACACCGGCTTATCCGTAATTCCATAAACGACTCCGCTTGTTCCCGCAGTCGCCGCGATTTCACCGGGATTAAGAACATTCAGCGACAAAGCATTATTCGGCTGGTCGCCCCCGCGATACGTAACTTTCGTTCCCGCCTTCAAACCAAGTTCACTCGCTGCTTTTGAAGTCAATTCTCCCTGCTCAGAAAAACTCGGCACAACATCCGCATAAAAATCTTTTTCAAAACCGAAATGTTTCAGCATCATTTCAGACAAACCATCTTTCGATGAATCCCACATAATATGCTCAGACAATCCCGATGGTGTCGTTACAACTTTATCTGTCATTTTCATCGCAAGATATTCGCCCGGCAGAATAGCTTTGTAAATTTTATTATAGATTTGCGGCTCGTTATCTTTTATCCATTTGAGCCGCGTCGCAGTAAAATTCCCCGGAAGATTAAGAAGTGTTTGCAGGCATTTCTGTTCGCCGATTTCCTTCGCCGCCTTTGCGCCTATCTCCACCGCTCTGCTGTCGCACCAGATAATCGCGTCGCGCAAAACCTGCAAATTTTTATCGACCAGCACAAGTCCGTGCATCTGATATGAAATTCCGATTGCCTTTACATCAGCGGGATTTACTTTTGAAGCAGCGAGTACTTCAGCGGTAGCTTTTTTTGCGTTCTCCCACCACGTATCCGGCTTTTGTTCAGCCCAGCCGTTTTTGGCAGCATAAATCTCCAACTCTTTTTTCGGGCTTGTCGCAGATGCCGCGATTTTCCCACTTTGCCCCTCTAATAATGATACTTTTATTGATGAACTGCCGACATCGAAACCCAGAAAGTACATTTTTCTTCCTTAATTAATTCACAATATATTATACTTTTTGGATTTTTCCGGTCAAGCAATTCGTTTTGAAGCCCTCTTTGAAGTCGTTATTGTTATCGGTAATGTCTCGTTGTTGTTATCATATCCTGCTTCATAATCGGGATATTGCCCATTTAAAGCATTTACCTCTTCTTTGGTCATTTCACCACAAAGCCTAAGGGGCAAATCATACGATACAAAGGATTTGAAATACCTTACGTTTTTATCCGGTGATCGAGTCCGTTCAGTAAAATTATTCTCACAACCAATTAGAAAAAGCACGACCCAAGGACTAACATAAAAAATTTTATTCATCTTGGGTTTCCTCTAAATTTTCCATTTTTTGTTTAAAAGTTTTGCTGAACGTATCTGACTGCGTTATCAAAAATTGTTCTGCCATCGGCTCTTGTCTTATCTTCAAGTCTTGTCCAATGCGGATGCTGCGTATTTCGCACAAATCTTTCCGGATGCGGCATAAGGCCCATAACTCTGCCAGTTGAATCGCAAAACGCGGCTATCGAATCCGTCGAGCCATTGGGATTAATCGGGAAATCTCCAAAGTTTCCGTTTTCATCTACATATCTGAACACAACTCTATCATCGGTCTTTATTTTTTCAAATACATCGTTGTTTTCGAAAAGGACTTTGCCTTCACCGTGTGCTATCGGCAGATAAATTCTCCTGCCTTGCTCGATGAAAATACATTTCCTGCTCGACGGTTCAAGGTAAACCCACCTGTCCTCAAACTTTCCGCAATCGTTATTGGTAATCGTTATCTGCTGTTTGGAATTATCGTCGACTTTGCCGAGGATGCCGGTTTTGACAAGAACCTGAAAACCATTGCAGATGCCGAGCACAAGTTTGCCGTCTTCGATAAACTTGTTGAGCCTGTCAGATAAATGATGAATCATCTGGTTGGCAAGAATTTTGCCCGCAGCAACGTCGTCGCCGTAACTGAATCCGCCGGGAATGACGAGGATTTGAAACGATTCGAGAATTTCAGGATTTTCGATAATTCGGTTTACGTGGATTCTTTCAGCTTTTGCGCCGCTAAGCTGTAGCGCGTGCTGCGTTTCCATATCACAATTAATTCCTGCGGCTCTTAATACTATAGCATTTACTTGTGTCATTTATTTTACCATTTCAAAGGTTTCAGCCAGGCATTTTTCAAATCAGCAATTTCCGATTCAACAATATTTTTGCCTGAGCTATCTTTTATAATTAATTTTTTAATATCGATTACCTGTCCGATTTGCCCGAATGGAACACCGAGCATCAGTTTTGCGAAATCGTTGAATTTTTCAGGTTTAACTTCGACGATATATCTCGAACACGATTCACTGAAGAGCTGTGCCGTTAAACTTGCGCAATCATCTGTTTTCGGCAAACCTTTTAAGTCGGCTGCGATTCCTAATCCGCCCGAGAACGCCATTTCCGCAAGAGCGACAGCAAGGCCGCCTTCGCTGCAATCATGGCAGCTTGCTATCAGACCTGTGTCAATAGCCTTATAAATTTTTTCTGCTGTTAATTTCGCGGTTCTTAAATCTACTTTCGGAACATTTGCACCGAGCTGCTTTTTGATTTTATAATAATGTGAGCCGCCGAGTTCGTTTCTTGTAAGGCCGACAGCAAAGAGTATATTGCCTGCTGTTTTTAAATCGGCTGTTACACATTTTTTTACATCGTCAACAATTCCCATCGCACTAATCAGCAGTGTCGCGGGAATTGCGATTTCAGTTCCATCATCGCAGATAAAATTATTATTGAGCGAATCTTTGCCGGAGATGAACGGCGTACCGAACGCAACCGCGCCATCGAAACATGCCTGCGCTGCGCGAACCAGCGAGCCAAGGGTTTCTTCTTTTTTGCAATCAGCCCAGCAGAAGTTATCGAGTATCGCGATTCTATCCGGCCGAGCGCCGACACAAACAACGTTTCGAATCGCTTCATCAATTCCCGCCATCGCCATCCAATATGGATCTATATCGCCATATAACGGATTCATTCCGCAACCAATCGCGATGCCTTTATCGCTGTCGAATTTCGGCTGGACAACTGCGGCATCATTTGGTCCATCATTTGTAATGCCGCCAAGCGGTTTAATAACGGAGCCGCCCTGCACTTCGTGGTCGTACTGACGAATTATCCATTCTTTGCTGGCTACGTTGTAACTCGAAAGAATTTTCACAAGGTCATCATTATAATTTTCTTTTGTCTCAATCGCAGGTTCGCTAAGATTTTCCGGAGGACTCCACTTTGCCTTGCGCGAATATTTCGGCAGACCATCGTGGAGAAAATCCATATCGATTTGGCCGACCTGCGTGCCCTGATATTTCAACGTAAGTTTTTTATCATCGGTAAATTTGCCGATTACAGTCGCCTCGACATTTTCATCGGCGAAAATTTTGCTTATTTGTTCAAGGTTCTCCGGCTTAACCGCGATAACCATTCTTTCCTGTGCTTCACTAATCCAGATTTCAGTATATGAAAGTCCTGCATATTTGAGCGGAACCTTTGAAAGTTCAACCTCAGCGCCGAGTTCTGCGCCCATTTCACCAACCGCACTGCTTAATCCGCCAGCGCCGCAATCGGTAATCGCGGTGTAAAGTCCAAGTTCGCGTGCCTGTAAAAGCGTGTCGAGCGTTTTCTTTTCAGTAATTGCGTTTCCAATCTGTACAGCGTGTGAAAATACCGTTTCGTGTTCGTGCGTCATTGCACCGCTTGAAAACGTTGCACCGTGAATGCCGTCTCTGCCTGTCTTGCCGCCGACGACCATCACAAGTTCACCTGTGGATGTTTTGCCGAAGCATTTATCTCTCGGCATAATCCCGACATTGCCGCAGAACACAAGCGGATTGCCGAGATAGCGGTCATCGAAAAATATCGCGCCGTTGACAGTTGGTATTCCCATTCTGTTGCCGTAATCTCTGACACCTGCGACAACGCCTTTTGCAACTCGCTTGGGATGCAGAACGCCTCTTGGGATTTCATCGAAACTTTTATCAGGTTCTGCAAAACAGAAAATATCTGTATTTGCAATCGGCTTTGCGCCTAAACCTGTCCCCATCGGGTCGCGCAAAACTCCGCCGATACCTGTTGCCGCCCCGCCGTAAGGGTCGAGCGCCGATGGATGGTTGTGCGTTTCAACTTTGAAACATATCGCGTCTTTGTCGTCGAATTCAATTACACCTGCGTTATCTTTGAAAACGCTGATGCACCAGTCTTTATTAAGCTGCTTGGTCGCGCCGAAAACCGTATCTTTAATTAGATTATCGAAATGAATTTCTTTGCCGTCGAATTCAAAATCGACACTGCTCTTGAGTGTCTTGTGAACGCAATGTTCGCTCCACGTTTGAGCGAGCGCCTCGAGTTCGATATCCGTCGGCTCTCTTCTAACCGATTTGAAATAATCCTGAATCGTTTTCATCTCAACGGCATTGAGGAACAAATCCATTTTTTTGCTTAGTTCAACAAGCTGCTGCTCATTGAGATTCAGCAGTTCGATTGTTTTAAGATTAAATTGATAAGGAGCAAGATGCGGACTTGGCGGTTCAGTTTCAGCGCCGATAACGACAACTTCAATGCAATCGTTTGAAAGTCTTCGCACAATTTTCTTAAGCTGCTTATCATTTATTTCGCCGAACAGAACATATTTTCTTGCGGTTCGGACGTTCTGGCATTTTTGTCCCATATCGTCAATCGCTGTCATCACCGATTCAGCAACCGGGTCGGTAACGCCGCTCTTGAGATGAATTTCAACAATGGTTGCCTTTGCCAGTCCGGCCTGCGGAACAGTTTTACCGATATGAAAATCTTCGCAAACAGGGTCAGCCAGCAATTCGCCTCCAATTCGCTTTGCGAACTGGTCATCGAACTGGCCTTCGATTAGAAAGACTCTCGCTGACTGAACATCCAGCACTGTTTCGATGCCAAGTTCTTTAATGTCTGCCAAAACATTTCTGCCGCCGACATCAACACTATCGGCCTTATTAAAAACTTCAAAACGAAATTGTGTCACAGTATCTCTTTCCTTGAAACTTTATAATCTATTAATTTCGCCCTTTTTTCGCGGGCAAGCTCGAGCAGTTTTTCAATTTGCTTTTTGTCCTTCTGCTTCACAGCTTTTTTTATTTTGACAAGTTCCTTAATCAGTTTGTCGATACCATTACTAATATTTTTCGAATTAGTAAAGAAAATATCAGCCCAGATATTGGCAGGCCCTGATGCGATTCTCGATGTATCGATGAATCCCTTGCCGCAGAACTTCAACTGATTTGCATCCGAAGCGTTCAGCAAAGCGGCCGCCGTCGCGTGCGGCAGATGACTGACATTGCCGAGAATTTTATCGTGCTCGGCCGCAGCCATCATATAAATTCGACATCCCAGCAAAGACCAGAATTTTTTCGTTACCGCCGCCGCAGATTGTTTCGTTGAACCATCTTTGGTAATAATGCAAACCGCCCCATCAAATAAATCGTCACGCCCGAACTCGACACCCCGCTGTTCGGAACCGGCTATCGGATGTGAACCTACGTAATTTACATACGAAGGCAGGCATTTTTTGGCCCAATTATGCGGTAAAACCTTCGTCGAACCGACATCAGTTACTATACAGCCCTTTTTCAGTGCCGGTGCGATGGTTTTGAAAATATCCTCAAAAGTGCAAATCGGGGTCGCAAGAATGACCAAATCGGCATCTGCAACACTTTCAAGAATATCATTATATATAATATCGGCAACATCGAGCTTTCTTGCTCGTTTGCGTGTCGTGTCGCGATGGCTGAAACCAACTGTTCGAATTCCAAAATTTCCCCGGCTTATCGCCAGAGTTATTGAAGAACCCAAAAGGCCCAGTCCTATCACCGTAACTTGTCGTAAATCTTTTATATTCATAGTTTTATGGTATTTTGCCCATCCCTGTCGGGTTTGTAAAAAGTATCCACTAAAACCGCTTATGTCAAATTTTTTCTTTATTTTAAGCCTCAAAATTGGTAATATGTCAAACTTCAATTCACTAAATGCTTAATTCTGAATAAATGATAAACTCTAAAAATAAAAAAACCGGCGACTACCTTGCGTTTGAAAGCACGATAGTCGAGATAGATAACCAGATTGCTGAGCTTACAAGACTAAGCTCGGTCAAGGGTATAGACTATTCAACCGAAATTCGTCAACTCCAGCGCGAGCAGGTTGCCGAATTCAAACGCATTTATTCCAATCTTTCCGCATGGCAGACCGTTCAGGTCGCGAGACACCCAAAACGCCCGCTGCTCGGCGATTATCTTAATCTAATGATAAAAGATTTCCGCCAGCTCCACGGCGACAGATGTTTCGGCGATGACGCCGCGATAGTCTGCGGTCTTGGCCATATCGGCAGAGAAAACGTCCTCGTCGTCGGCCAGAACAAAGGCCGTGATGTAAAGGAAAAGATAAAATGCAATTTCGGCTGCCCGAATCCTGAAGGCTACCGAAAAGCACTTGCGAAAATGAAATTCGCGGAAAAATTTAACATTCCGGTCGTAACATTCATCGATACGCCCGGCGCATATCCCGGAATTGGTGCTGAAGAACGCGGCCAGGCACAAGCCATTGCAGTCAATCTTATGGAAATGTCGCGATTGAAAGTTCCGATTATCTGCATCGTTATCGGTGAAGGCGGCTCAGGCGGCGCGCTCGGTATCGGCGTCGGAGACAGAATGGCAATTCTCGAATACGCATACTACTCAGTTATTTCGCCCGAAGGATGCGCTGCGATTCTCTGGCGTGACGGCTCGAAAGCTCAGGAAGCTGCAGAAGCACTAAAACTCACAAGCAGGGAACTCCAACGACTTGGCATCGCAGATTCGATTATCGCCGAACCACTCGGCGGCGCTCATCGCAACATTCACGATGCAGTTTTCAATGTCGAACAATATATTATCAGAACGCTGCGGGAGCTAAAAAGGATGGATACCGATTCGCTTCTCGAAAGCAGATATAAAAAACTTCGTGCAATCGGCCAGGCCGCGACAATGATTGCTCCCATTTCTGAACCGGAACATAAACCAAGAATATCCGCCGAAAAAATCATCACCGGCACTAAAATTAAACCTACCAAAACCAAAGCTTTAGAAGTATAATTTTCTAATAGTTTTATCGCAGATTACAATCACGTAATGCTATGAGTCGTTGCAAGGAGACCTAAAATGAAAAAACTTACAATTATTTTAAATCTTTTGTTTTGCGGCTGTCTTTTCGCAGAGGTAAACTCCGTAGCCGTAACGGTTTACAACAGCAATTTCGGCGTTGTCAAAGAGCAGCGGCAAATGACTTTCGACGAAGGGCTTAATACAATCCGCTTTACCGATGTTGCATCATCGATTGACCCGACCAGCGTCAGTTT
The DNA here is from genome assembly GCA_001825665.1 of Planctomycetes bacterium GWF2_41_51. Taxonomy (GTDB): domain Bacteria; phylum Planctomycetota; class Phycisphaerae; order Sedimentisphaerales; family UBA12454; genus UBA12454. The sequence goes on from MHXZ01000060.1 coordinate 13,501, forward strand.
CGAATGTCTTTCATCTCCCGGCAAAATCTCCATTCTCGAACAGAATTACGAATACGACCTTGTCGGCACATCAAGCCTTTTGCAAAGATACATTGACAAAGATGTAACAATTTCAATAAAAGGCAGCGGCGCTGATAAAGGCCAAACGATTGTCGGCACTCTTCTTGCATCAAAAGACAATAATCTCATAATCAAAGATCACGAAGGAAACATTAAGATAATATCAGAGAGCAGCATCGAAAATATCAGCCTAAAGCATTTACCGGACGATCTCGTTACAAAGCCGACACTTGTCTGGCTGGCACAATCTGAAATTAGCGGAAACGAAAATTGCCAGGTTGCATATACTACCAACGACATAAGCTGGAAGGCAGATTATTCTGCTATCCTGAATGAAAACGAGAACGGTTTTGATTTCAGCGGCTGGGTAACAATAGATAACAAAAGCGGTACAGCCTATAGAGATGCGAAGATAAAACTGGTTGCCGGCGATGTAAGAAGGATTGTAGAGCAGCCCCAGCCTATGATGGAATATCAAATGATGTATAAAGCAAGAGCGGCCGATGCGGCAGGTTTCGAGGAAAAGCCGTTTATGGAATATCATCTTTATACTCTCGGACGCAAAAGCACGATAAACAATAATCAAACCAAGCAGATTGAATTCATCACCCCTGCCCAAAACGTTCCCGCAAATAAGATATATTTATATGAACGGCAGAAAAATTCTGAAAAGATTCAGGTAAAATTTGAGTTTGAAAACAAGCAGCAATACGGCCTTGGCATCGCGCTGCCGAAAGGCAAGGTTCGTGTCTTTAAGAGAGATACCGATGAATCGCTCGAATTTGTCGGCGAAGACGAAATTGACCACACCCCGAAAAACGAAAAACTCGCGCTTTATATCGGTGATGCTTTTGACATCGCCGTCGAATACAAACTTATCGAAAGCCGTGTTGAGCGCCGAAGCAGATGGGAAAAACATTCGATAGAATTACGCAATCGCAAAGATTCGGATGTTTTGATTTTCGTAGATGAAAAATTTCCGGCATGGGTAAACTGGAAAATCGAAGAAGCGACGCATTCTTATCTGAAGAAAGACGCAGCGACGGCACGTTTTACTGTTGAAGTACCTGCTGATAAAGTAGTTACGCTGGAATATTCGGTAAACCAGAAATGGTAAATAGTCAATATAGGTTTATTATATCGTTTTACTATGATTAATTTCCGATTTTACTTGACAAAACCCAAGTTTTTGGTATAATCCTGCATAATACGTTAAATCTATAACTGTATTTTTATGGAGGTCGATATATGAAGAAGTTATTAGTGGCAATCCTTTTCTGTTCACTTTTCGTATTTACTGTAAATGTTTCTGCGGACGATGGAGGCTGGACCACAACCATAGATAGTTGGGCTGGGATTCAGTTAGGACACAATGATGCTGATCCGTGGAAAGGCCTTGGAACTTTAACTGTAACTAACACTATGGCTGAAAGCTGGGGCGATTTCCATTTCCAGATTTTTGAATTTGCAACTACAAATGTTATTTTCACTGAATCGCCATTTATTATGATGAAAGATGGACTTGTAGAATATTCAGGTTACACCTATTCATTCAATGGAACTCAACAATTAAATTTCGAATTCTACGGCAATCCAGTTGGTCCAGGCGAATCAGTTACATTCCAATTTTATACAGATAATACAGCCAATCATCACACATGGTTTGGCGTTATGGCTTATCCGACACCAGTTCCAGAACCAATGACATTAGGATTATTAGGCCTTGGAGCATTAGCTCTGAGAAGAAAAAAATAAAGGAAGAAGATTTTTACCACGGTGAAACGAGAAGGGTTCAGCAAAACTGAACCCTTTTTTGTTGCGCTAAATATTTTGGCAGATACACAGGTCTGCCCCTATGAAATTATAATGTATCGAGCGAGTCGCGGATTTTTTCGTAGAACTCAGCATACTTATCTTTTTCAGGTGTTTTGCGGATACTAATAGCAGATTCCGGATGTCTGTTCAAAATGCCTGTAACCATAAATGGAATCAGGTAACCCCACTCAAGCTCGTTCCGCATTGGAATCATATAATCTTCAATTACTTTAAGTATAGGTGTTAAACTAAATTTCGGGTTTTTCAAAAAGCCCATTATTAATTCGAGAGCACAATTTCCGGCGCCGCGGCCGATACCATAAAGTGAAGCATCAACGTAATTGGCATTATGAATAATCGCTTCAATAGTATTTGCGAAAGCAAGCTGCTGATTATTGTGGCAGTGAATGCCGATTTCCTTGCCTGCAGGAAGATGCTGACGATAGAGCTTAACCATATATTCAATCTGCTCACAATAGAAATACCCGTAACTATCGACAACATATACAACCTGCACAGGTGTTTCGGCGAGCTGGTCGAGCGCTTCGATAAGGTCCTTTTCAATCTCGATTGAAGCAGCCATTATATTAACCGTTGTTTCATATCCAAGGTCATTTGCAATTTTCAGCATCGCAATCGCTTTGTCAATATCCTTGACGTACGTTGCAACGCGAATCATATCGACAGGACTTTTTTCTTTTGGCTGGAACTGCTGCTCTTTGACACGGTGAGCATCGACCATTATCGAAATTTTTGTATTCGATTCTATGCCGTCAATAATGCGGCTGATTTTATCATCGTCGCAATACTTCCATGGGCCGTAATTCGCTTCGGGTGAAAGAGCCCTGCTGGAACGATAACCCATTTCCATATAATCGATACCGGCATCTGAAATTGCCTTATATGAAGCACGAACAAATTCATCCGTGAAATAATGATTATTTATTAAGCCGCCGTCTCTGATTGTGCAATCAAGCACTTTAATTTTTTCTCTAAACATATTAGGTTTCCTTCGCAATTATTATGGAACCCCCAACATGAAGTTGGGGGCTTTCGGATTATTGGTTTATTAATATATCTATCGTTTCCTCAACAATATTACGTTCAACTTTGTGCGCGTATTGGCCATCACGATATAAAACTTTGCCGGTTTTTTCGAGGAGAACAAATCGAGGCCATTTCTGCACTGCTTTTTTGTCTCTGCTGATAATATCAAGAATCTGCTTTTTAGTAATAGATTTTGGAATTTCCAAATTGATTTTTAACTTCTCAAATATATCCTTCAATTCCTCAAGTCTTTCTTTTCCGCCTAAACCGAGTTTCTGTTCTATGATATTTGCAGCAATGATTCCAATAGCCACTGACTGACCGTGAAGGAATTTATAATTACTTGCAGATTCAACTGCGTGACCTATTGTATGGCCGTAATTTAAGCTTCTTCTCTTATTTTTCTCAAAGGGGTCCTCTTCGATTACAGAAGCTTTGATTTTGCAATTCTTCATTGCGATATATTCAAGAGGTTTTGACTTTCGAGCTAAAATGTCATTAAGATTTTTTTTCAGAAAGTCAAAATACTTCTCATCAGCAATGAGAGCATGTTTGATGGATTCAACAAGGCCGGCATTAAATTGTTTTTCATTGAGCGTTTTTAATGTGCTAACATCTATGAAAACAGCGGAGGGATTTTTGAATGAACCAAACGCGTTTTTGCTAATCAGCGAATCGACTCCAGTTTTACCTCCTATCGCCGAATCAGCCTGTGCAACTGTTGTCGTTGGTATTTGAACCACGTCCACGCCGCGTTTATAAATAGCTGCAACAAAGCCTGCCATATCTCCTACAGTTCCGCCGCCAAGAGCGATTACGGCAGTGTCTCTGCCGAAAGCCTGCTTTTCCATTGTTTCAATTATTTTAATAACAGTTTTTATATTTTTTGATTTTTCGCCGGCGGGAGTGATTACAAATTTAGGAATATTTTCTTTGCCGAGCAATGCTTTGAGATTTTTGGTTTTCGCGACGTTGCCATCTGTGATTAAAAATAACTGCTTTTCAGGAAAAAGTTTTTTTATCTGAGCCAGAACTGTATGCAGAAAATTAGAGCCGATTGCTATCGTATAACTTGCAGCAGGAGAAGCCGGGATTTTAACTTTGATTTTTTGCATAAAATATCATTCGCCGCAATTTCGACGAAAAGGAATAGAAATTAATAAACTAATTCTGAGGAAATATTGTATTTCTCAATTTTTTTTCTGCCTGCGAGTTCTCTTAATTCCATCAGGAATGCGATAGCCTGAATTTTTCCGTGCTGCTTTTCGATTAATTCACATGCCGCGGCCATTGTTCCGCCTGTCGCAAGCAGGTCATCGACCATAAGAACGTTAGAATCTTTTTTTATCGCGTCAATCTGGATTTCAAGCGTGCCGTTTCCATATTCGAGGTCATACGTAACAGATTCTGTTTTGAATGGAAGTTTGCCTTTTTTTCTGATGGGTACAAAACCTGCATTTAACTTATACGCAACAGCGGAACCTAAAATAAAACCTCTGGCATCAACAGCGACCACATAATCAATTTTTTTCCCTTTGTACCTGTCCGCAATTGCCGCGATAGATGCAGCAAAAGCATCTTTGTCGGCTAATAAGGGCATAATATCATAGAATAAAATGCCTTTTTTAGGCCAATCAGGAATTGTTCTAATATGTTTCGTTAAATCCAATTTAATCGCCTGACGAAATCCAGTTACTACTTATCGCAGTTCATCATTTCGTTGAGGGCATTAAGTGCTTCCTGCTGAATCTGTCTTACCCTCTCACGAGTAAGGCCGAGTTTAGCACCAATCTGCTTTAAAGTCAATGATTCTCTATTTTCAATACCAAACCGCAATCTGAGTATTTCGGCATGACGAGGCTGGAGTTTATTAAGCATTTTGGCAAGCTTCGTGAGTTCTTCTGCATCGGCAAGCTCGTTTTCAGGAAGCTGGTCTGAAACCTGCGGAATCTTTTCCTGAAGAGCCGGAGATGAAGGGTCTGTTTCGGCGTCCAAAGGTGTGTGGACAGAATCGGCTATTTCTTTTACGGCGACAATTTTTTTGGCAGGCAATTTCATTTCCTGCGCAATTTGATTAATAGTTGGAACATCGCCGAGCTTTTTTTGTAAATCCGCGAAAACCTGCCTGTATTGATTGACAAGTTCGACCATATAAGTTGGTATCGAAATCGGGCCGCTATCCATAAGGAGCGCACGTTTGATTGTCTGTTTAATCCACCATGCGGCATAAGTACTGAATCTTACGCCTACGGATGGGTCAAAAGAATCAACTGCGCGAATAAGGCCGAGATTACCTTCCTCAATCAAATCGCCAAGCGACAATTTGCCGGTAGCGAAACGCTTTGCGATGCTGACAACAAGTCTTAGATTACTTCTTACAAGCCTGTCTCGCGCCTCGGGGTCGTCAAATTCAATTACGCGATTTGCAAGCTCGCATTCTTCCTGCCAGGTAAGAAGCGGGGATTCATCGATTTCCGTGAGGTACTCTTTTATAGTTGTGTCGAATATAGTCATTTTCTGATTCCTGTTATGGGACTCTAATTCAGATTTTCTTTACGATGACAATATCGACTAAAAAAGGGGTGCAGATAACAAACAAAAAGGCCGTTCCCGGTAAACGAAAACGGCCTTATAAAAACCTAAAAACAAGCTATTTATTCAGCTTTTTCCTGTTCTTTCTTCTGAATTGGAGGAATCATCAAACCCTCGCCTTCAAGTCCGCCTCTGCGCGGAGTCGTTGAAGATGAGGATGACGGCATTGATTCCAAATCTGGAGCAGGAACAGCCTTTGAATCCTCTTCGGCCCATTTTACTCTACGCATTGAAAGACCGATTTTTCTCGAATCGCTGTCAACTCTGAGAATCTTGACTTCGACTTCCTGGCCGGGCTTCACAACATCCTGAGGATTGTCAATCTTGTGATCGGCAATTTCAGAAATGTGCAGCAAGCCTTCGAGGTCAGGTTCGAGTTCAACAAAGACGCCGAAATTGGTAATCTTCGTAACTACACCGTGAACAATCTGGCCGGGCAGATATTTTTCCGGGATAGCATGCAGCCACGGATCTTCTGTAAGCTGTTTTACACCGAGAGAAATTCTCTGCTTTTCTTCGTCAACTTCGAGAACAACACATTTAATCTGCTGGTCTCTTGTGAGCGCTTCGCCGGGGTGATTGTATTTCTTAGTCCAGCTTATGTCGGAAATGTGAATCAAACCATCAATGCCCGGTTCGATTTCAACGAAAGCACCGTAATTTGTAAGGCTTGTGATTTTAACATTAACGACTGTGCCCGGAGGATACTTCTGCGATGCAACTGCCCATGGATTTGTCTCAAGCTGTTTTACGCCGAGAGAAATTTCCTGCTTATCCTTGTTAACATCGAGAACGATAACATCAATCTGTTCGCCAAGTTTGTAAAGATCGCCTGGGTGATTGATTTTTTTCGTCCAGCTCATTTCACTGATGTGTACAAGGCCTTCAACGCCTTCTTCGAGTCTGACGAAAATACCATAATTCATGACATTAACCACAGTGCCTTTAACTTTTGCGTTCACGGGGTAACGTGTATCAATGTTTTCCCATGGACTTTCCGATTTCTGTTTGAGTCCGAGAGAAACTTTTTCGTTTTCCTTGTCTACGCCGATAACGACACATTCGATTTCCTGGTCGAGATGAACGACTTCCGATGGATGCGATACTCTGCCCCAACTGAGGTCTGAAATATGCAGAAGGCCGTCGAGACCGCCGAGGTCAACAAATACGCCGAAATCAGCAATATTCTTGACAACGCCTTTTCTCTTTTGTCCCGGCTGAATTTCAGCAAGGAGTTTTTCTTTGCCTGCGGAACGCTGGTCTTCAATGATTTTTCTTCTGGAAATAACGATGTTCTTGTTGTCAGTATCGATTTTGAGAATTTCGCAGGTAACGTCCTGACCGATGAATCTGCTGATATCGCCGGGTTTGCGAATGTCAACCTGTGAAGCAGGCAAAAAGACCGGCACGCCGATATCGACGAGCAAGCCGCCTTTGATTCGGCGAATAACTCTGCCTGTAACCATATCGCCTTCTTTGTGCGAGGTGATGAGACGTTCCCAGCCTCTGATACGGTCGGCTTTGCGTTTGCTTAAAATAATGAGGCCGCCGGCATCAACTTCTTCGAGTAATACTTCGATTTCATTTCCCGGCACAATTTCCTGCGGGTCGTCAAATTCTGAAACATCCACAACACCTTCGCTCTTGAGGCCGATTTCGAGAATGACATCGTTGCCAATCTGCTGAATGATTCTGCCGCTGAGAATGGTGCCGGGTGTTAAGGCGTCAACTTTCTTTTCAAGCGCTTCGGACAAAAGTTTGCTGTCTTCTGCGGTAAACAATTCATTAACTTTGCTCTCAAGTTCCTCTGGTGTAAAACCTAATCTTCTAATTATATTTCTATCAACCATATATATCCTTTCGTGGAGTACATTATTCCGGGGATCGCGTCCTCCACATCCGCTTTAAACGCGAAACCCTATTAAACAAAAACGCATTGACTACAATGCCAACGCGTATCAAATCCGTGAAAACAAATTGGCTTTATTTGCTTTTCTTGTTGTCGAACCTCCGTAAGTTTTCAACAAAGTCGTCTATAACCCATTGCGGCGTGGAAGCCCCAGCCGTAATGCCGGCAACATTATTACCGAAAAGGATAGTTTTATCAAGTTCTTTCCAGTTTTGCAAATGAAACGTTTTTTTATTGTAACTTTTGCACAATTCAGCCAATTTTCGAGTATTTGCACTATGCAGGCCGCCAAGAATAAACATAATATCGACCTTTTTACATAACTGGACTGCACAGCTCTGACGTTTAACCGCCTCTTTACATAGAGTATTAATCACTTTAAGCTCTGTAAAGTTAGTTTGGGCAATTTCAGCGAGCATTTGCGCAAAATGCTCAGGACTTTGAGTAGTTTGACAAATTATGCCTAACTTCTTGAAATTATTGAGCTTACGTATATCTTTCTTATCGCCGATGACAGCAATTTCCGGAGCTGAGCCGAGAACTGCCTGAACTTCGGGATGTCCTTTATCTCCAATAATCGCGACTTTATAGCCTTGTGTATGAAGCAATTTTGCGATTTTTTGGACGCGCTTTACAAGAACACAGGTTGCATCCACTATTTCAATATTTTTATGTCTTATTTGGCGAATTTGTTCTTCTGTAGCACCATGCGAACGGATAATTACAGTACCTGAATTAATTTTATTTACATTTTTTGCTATTTTCAGGCCGGCAGAAGAAAGTCTTTTTACCACATCTTTATTATGGATGATTTCGCCAAGGCTGTGGACGTTTTTTTCTTTGGATAGAGTCTTTTCTGCCATATTAATGGCATTTCGAACTCCCGGACAAAATCCGCTGCTTTCAGCAACTATTACTTTCATATTTTACCTAAAACCCCTAACTTAAATAGCTCCTGACCCCTATTTAATATTCAAACGGTTTCCTGCCTACCTTTAGTCTCAATTCTGTCTGCATATCCCTAAGTATTTTTGTCAGATATTTCGCAAATTCACGGTCTCCCATTTCGGCAATCTTTTCTGCAGGAATCGGCTGACCGTAAGTTACATAGATTTGCCCGCGAGAGAATACTTTTTTGTACCTCGGCCAACATTCATACGCACCATCAATTACTGACGGGACAACAGGTATGTTCGCTTTTCTTGCCAAAAGACCAAAGCCGGGTTTCATATCGGCGATTTTGCCGTCTTCGGTACGTGTGCCTTCAGGATAAAGAACAAGACCGTAACCGTCTTTGAGTTTTTCAACGAACATCTTCATCGCAGCCAAATCCGCCTGCCCTCTTCTAATGGGAATTGCATTAAACGAATGAACAAGTCTGCCAAATACTGAAATATCAAAAAGTGTGCTTCTCGCCGCAAAGCAGCATTGCCGCCTTAAAGGATTGGCATTAATCATAGGGTCGAGAAAACTTTGGTGGTTCGACAACAGCAAAAATCCGCCTGTCTCAGGTACATACTGTTTATTAAATGCCTGTGGCTTAAAACAAACCCGGCAGAAAACTCTACAAGCGGAACGCCATAATGCATACCATATATAATTTATGTTTTTATTAAATTTTCTGATAATCGAAGTTTTTTGTTGTTCCTTAGACGATAAAGACTCACTGGCTGCATCATTTCCAGAAGCTTCGATTAGCGAAGAGGAGTTTTTATGAGGTGATGCATAATCCGGTTTTTCAGAGGCACTATAATCAAAAGGTTCTCTGCCGGCTTTAACACGAAGTTCGGCCTGCATTCTTCGCATTTTTTCATTAAGCTCGGACATAAACTCTTTATCCGATTTTGACGCGATTTCCTGTGGATTTATTTGCTGCCCGTATTGGATGAAAACCTTGCCGGGTGAAAAAATCATTTTAGACCTCGGCCAGGCTTCGTAAGCACCATCGATAACTACAGGAATAATAGGAACCGAAGCTTTTTTTGCCAAAAGAGTAAAACCGGGTTTAAGCCGATGAATCTTTCCATTGACCGTTCTCGTACCCTCAGGATAAAGGACGAGGCCGTAACCTTTTTCCAACTTTCCAATACATTCTCTAATCGCGCCGATGTCGGCGTGATTTCTCCTAATCGGAATGCAGTTATATACACGCAGTATCCAACCAAAAAAAGGTGCTTTTAAAAGACTGTCTCTTGCTGCGAAAACGCATATCCTGTTGACTGGAACAACGACAAACATAGGGTCGAGCCAGCATTGATGATTACAGAGAAGAATAAATCCGCCTTTGCGGGGAATGTTTTCGACGCCATAAAAACGCATACCGAAAAACATAACACAAAAGAACCGGCACGGCCAGCCGCAGGTGTAATACCAGATAAATTTTAGAAACTGTTTCATTTTTGTTTAATCAATCCGAAAATTTTTTCTACCACCTGCTCAAGAGTCAAATTTGTTGTATCGATAGTAATCGCATCGACAGCGGGGGCAAGAGGAGCGACTTTTCTGGAAGTATCTTTCAAATCGCGATTTTCAATCTCATTCTGGATTTTATTAACATCAGCGTCATATCCGTTCTGCGCCAATTCCAATGCTCTTCTTTTGGCACGCTGAGAATTATCTGCGGTTAGGAAAATTTTCAACTGGGCATCAGGAAAAACCACGGTCCCCTGGTCTCTGCCCTCTGTTACGATTTTGTCATATTTCGCTGCAAATGCTCTCTGCATTTTAACAAGTCTGGTTCTCAAAGAAGGCTGGGAAGCGATATAATGTACATTTGCGGTAACCTGCGGGTCACGGATTTTTTCAGTTACATCGCTGCCGTTGATTTTTACAATCATCAATCCTTGCAGAATTTCAAACTGGAATTTGGTATTATCAATAATCCGTTCAAGATTGCCTACATCATTCAAATCACAGCCGCAGTTCATTGCTGCAAGAACTGCCGCACGATACATTGCACCAGTATCAAGAAAGGCGGCATTTAATTTTTTCGCAAGCAGTTTTGCTGTTGAGCTTTTACCGCTTCCCGCCGGGCCGTCGATTGTAATAACAAAATTAGCCATTTGTGTCCGAGACTCTGACTACTACCATACTCGTATCATCAGTCTGACGAGCCAGTCCGATGTATCTTCTCCTCAAAGTCAGGGTACTGTTTACAATATCACGTGCAGTGCCTGAGGCACACTGTTTAAATGTTTTATATAGATTCTCAATGCCCCAGATTTTTCCATCGAAATTAACAGCGTCAATCAAACCATCAGTGTAAAAGAGCAAACGATCTTCGTATTTAAGTTCAATTTTCTCAATTTCATATTCGGCATCTTTGGTTACACCGAGAACGAGTCCGCCTTTCTGAAGTTCGCGAATTCTCCCGTTTCGCCAAAGCAGAGTAGGTTCATGTCCGCAACTGCAATATGTAATCGTCATATCTTTTACGTTAATAATCGCGTAGAAAAGCGTAATGAATTCACCGTCTCTGCACTCCTGGCAGGCATTATTATTCAGCTTGCTGATGATTTCAGCCATCGTGTGGCGCGTATGTCCGCCATCAGCGTAGGCCCTTATCATACCTCGAAACGAACTCATCATCAATGCCGCCGGAATGCCTTTGCCGATAACATCTGCTATTGCAATCGCAATATTATTTTCATCGAGCCTGATAAAATCGTAGAGGTCGCCGCCGACACCAAAACAAGGTTTATAAACGGCAGCGATATCGAGACCCTGAATATCAGGTGCTGATTCAGGAATCATTCGGCGCTGTACTATACTGGCAAGTCGAACCTGCTGCGCAACTTGTTCGCCGGCAAGAGCGCGTGAATAGTATTTTGCGTTTGTTATAGCAACTGCGCACTGTGATGCTACTGAACGTGCGAGAGATATATCGTCTTCTGTAAAACCGCCGATCCTCGGACGATAAAGCCTCAGAACTCCGACCGGTGTGTTTTTAAATTGCATCGAAACCGTAAGCTGGCTGACAATGCCTTCTTTTTCGGATGCGTCTTTATATTTTACACGGTCATCTTTGCCCATATCGTCAATGATTACAGCTTCGCCCGCGAAAGCAGCCTGAATTACAGGGTCTTCACGTGTAACCGGGCCTTTATTTCGGTATTCTTCACTCAGCCCGAAAGTGCTTCGCATCTTCAAATCACCTGCGTCATCATCCAAAAGCCTGATTGAACAAGCTGACGCACCTGTAATTTCGACCGCCGCGCGGGCAAGTTTATCTAAAACCTCACCAAGCGCAAACCCGCCCGCCACCAGCGTAATTAGCTGATAAATCTGCTCTTCCCTTTTAGTTGTTTTTCCAAGTATTTTCATATCTTTAATTCTGCCAATAAGCGAATTATTATAACAAATTTTAAATAATTTTAAATTAGGAATATCTTATTTATTTATGACACTATTTTGCCCCTCCCAAAATAATGTCCCGCCCCATTAAGACACCATTGCTAAAACGAATGTGGGATATTATACTTATTATGAAGGTAAATTCAATGGCAATCGCTAAACATATAAATTTCAAAGGTTATGTTCAGGGAGTCGGTTTTCGTTTCACGGCCAACAGCGTCGCAAAACGCTATGAGCTGACGGGATTTGTGCGCAATAAAGACGATGGCGGAGTAGAAATGCTTGTCCAGGGAGATCCGCAAGATATTGACGATTGCATCGAAGATTTAAAAGAAACCTTCACAGTAAGAGATTTGGAAATTGAAGAGGTGCCGGTAAATACTTCATACGATAATTTCAGAATCACATTCTAATACCATGAAAACCGGTTCAAAAAGAAATATATTTCAAAGTTATAAAGTTCTTCTGGCAAATCAAGGCCGGAAACTCTCTGCGATTTTCATAGTTCACTTGATTAAGGCAAGTCCGGCGTGGATGCTTCCGATTGTTACAGCCATGATGATTGACCTTGCGGCCGGAGATGACCCCAAAAAAATAAGAAAGCTTTTTTACTATCTTATCTTCATGGTCATACTAATCGCTCAAAATGTTCCCACTCATACCATTTACGCAAGAATGCTCAGCGATGTTATGCGGGGAATAAGCCTTTATCTGCGAAAGGAACTTTGCAGGCAGCTTCAAAGGCTCAGCATCCTCTATCATCATAAATCCAATATAGGGAAACTTAATTCAAAGATAATCAGGGATATTGAGATTGTTGAGCAAACTCCGAGAATTCTTTCAGAGCAGATATTTAATTTCTTATGTCAGGTAACAATCGCAATTACGGCTATCGCCATCCGTAAACCAACTGCTCTATGGTTCTTTTTAATTACAGTTCCGATTGCAGTAGTTATCAGGAAAATTTTCACAAACAGAGTAAAAAAAAGTGCAAAGAGCTATCGCTATGCCATGGAAACAATGAGCTCATCGATGAACGATATGCTTAATATGATTCCTATTACTCGCGCTCACGGGCTTGAGGAATATGAAGTAAAGGAAATCGACGCAAAGATATCTACCGTATTTAGAAGAGGCAAACATTTCGATACTCTAACAGCTATATTCGGTTCTTCATCATGGGCATCAATGTCCATTTTGCATATAGTCTTCATAGCAGGTTCAGCTTATGCCGCTATGAAAGGACATATCAGCATAGGCGATGTCGTTCTTTTCAATTCTATGTTTCTTGCACTTACCGGTCAAATGCTTATGTTAATCGGCACGCTTCCGCAACTCAGCCAGGCGGGCGATTCGATTGAATCGATATATGAAGTACTCACTTCGCCGGACCTTGAAGAAAACAGCGGAAAAAAACCTTTCGATAAAATAGAAGGCAGATTCGAATTTGTAAACGTTAATTATCAATATCCTGAAACAACTCGCCACGCATTAAAGGATTTCTCGCTTATTGTCGAACCCGGCCAATCTGTTGCCTTTGTCGGACCAAGCGGAAGCGGCAAATCGACGATTCTGTCTCTGGTTCTTGGTTTCATCAGGCCAAACAGCGGCAAATTGCTAATCGACACCAAAGATATAATGGCAATGGATTTGAGGACTTATCGAAAATTCGTGGGAGTAGTAACACAGGAGAGTATTTTCTTTTCGGGCAGTCTTTATGAAAATGTAGCTTATGGCGACAAAAGCATAAGCCCGGAAGAAGTTATTGAAGCTCTGAAAGCTGCCGATGCCTGGGATTTCGTGGAAAATCTTCCAGATAGTATTTATAGCAACATCGGAGCTGATGGATTGAAACTTTCCGGCGGGCAAATGCAGCGGCTTGCAATTGCTCGCGCGATTATCAGAGATCCGAAAGTAATCATCCTCGATGAGGCAACAAGTTCACTCGATATCGAATCCGAAGAAAGAGTAAGACTGGCGCTCGACAAACTCATGAAAAACAGAACCACTTTTGTCGTCGCACACAGAGTATCAACAACAAGAAACGTTGATAGAATCGTTATCCTTCAAAATGGACGAATAATTGAACAAGCCAGTCCCGCGGAACTCCTGACTAAAGATAATTTTTATTCAAAAGCAGTTTGGCAGAGCAAGAAATAATATTTTACTGCATCGAAAACTTTTTTTCTCTGCTGCGTTTTGTATCGCTTCTTCTTTTTTTCTGCTTGAGTCTTTTTTCAACAGATGAATATGATGGTTTTGTCGGTTTTCTTTTTTTGGGTTTTCGCAGGGCAGATTCAATCAAATCCGTCATTTTCTCAACCGCGAAATCACGATTTGCATTTTGCGTTCTGAATCGCTGACTTTCAACAATAAGCCTGTTATCTTTAGTCAGTCTGGAAGAAAGTTTTTTTAGAATAAACGCTTTTTGCTCGTCTGTCAAAAAAGTGCAGGTTTCGATATTGACAGAGACTGCGACTTTAGTATTGAGTTTATTTACATTCTGTCCGCCCGGACCGCTGCTTCGGCTGGCTTTAAATGTAAGTTCATTTTCAGATATTTGGATTTTGTTCATCTTTCTTAATCGGCGGTTTCGCCAATATGCAAATCAATCTTCTTGAAGAAACAATCTGACCTGCCGCAAAAAGCTGGAAATAATATTCACCCGGCTGGTTAAAACCAAGACCTTCGAAAGCCAATACTACCGAAACAATGCTTTTGACATCCGGGAAATTGATAAACGTTTTCTGCTGAAGAATAATCTTTTCATCGTTTTGTGCGTCAACAAGACGGACTTCAATTTCCGTCATATCATGGCCGTTCGTCATCTCTGCGAAAAAGAAGAGACGCGGAAATCTTATCGGGTATTGGGGTGCGAAAATTCTGTCTATTATCCCAATCAGGCTCGATGTTTTAGTTGGTGCATCGAACAGAACCCTTTCGCATACAATTGTCGAAAGTACGACAGGAGGAATTTGTGCCATAATTTAGCTTTCCATATTAAAAACTTTAACGCCATCAACTATCTTACACGTATGCACGGCATATTTCGAAGCATATTCGGGGACTGCCTTCGGATATTGCGAATCGACAGCTTGTTTTAACTTTTCCACACTATCAGCTTTGACCAGCGCACCCGAAGCGCCTTTATCTCCGCCGCCAAGCATACGTTCGCCGAGTACGCCGGGGACTGTTCGTGCGATATCGCACATAGCTTCAAGTTCGGGGCCGGAAATTTTGTATTCGTCTCTCAAGCCAATTCCGTCTTCTCTGAAGACAGAACCAACTGTCTCTATATCACCCGCTCGCCAGGCATCCATCATTTTGTAAAACCTTTTCTGCGATTTATAAATATAATTCAACCGGTCGCACAAATGAGGGTGAGAATTTTTAAATGTGGCAATAATTTCACTAAAGAGCTGCTCATTTTTTACATCAGCAAGGCAGTCAATTTTAAAACCTTTTGCCTTCGCAAGTTTTACCAATTCTTCGCATTCCGCTCTTCTGATTTTATATGTAGATTTATCAAGACCGGGCCTATCGGTACCTGTATCCATCACGACTATACGCAGCTTTTCACCGCCTTTGCCGAGAGGTACATAATCTATTTTCCGCCTCTCAGGATTATAATGTGTGCCCATATTCTCTTTGGCAAAAAGAATCATAATCTGGTCCAACTGCCCGCAAGGTGAACCTATATATTCATTTTCAACAGCCTGAGCCATATCGACAATTTTAAAATCGTCGGCAACCTCAATATTGTTCACCTCGAGCATTGTCAGAATAAGATTGAGTGTCAATGAAGCAGACCGGCTCATACCGCCGCCCGGAATATTGCCGTAAATAATTCCATCAATGCCGTTATTTAGTTTATAGCCATTTTTAGTTAAAATATAATCGACCCCGAAAGGAAATCTTGCCCAGCTATTTGCAATAATTTGCGATTGCGGGGCAGGAATCATCCCCGATTCAAACTCAATTATCCCATCGGCAGGCAGGTTTGCACTGAAAAGACGATTGTTATTCGTACCATTTGGTTTGTAGGCAAACCAGATAAATCGGTCTGTTCCGACCCCGAAAAGCTCGGTTCCGTTATAATCGCCATGTTCAACGCCGAGGCAAAAACGCGATGATGTTCTTCTGATTTTACAATGACTTATATCAATTCCGGTTTGGGCTGCCGCTGCTTTTAACTTGTCCAATGCCTGTATATCTTCCATTTTCAATCCTGTTTGTAATAATTATTGTTGATACAATATCATTATTGAAACAAGATACAAGATGATTTTTGGGGGTAACAAATTAAGTTTCGTATTTTTTAATCTACCGACAGATATTTATCCAATTTTTCCAGCAGCTTTTTTGCCTTTGGATAATCATTGAAAACTAAATAATTTCCCACTTTATCGGCAATTTTGATAAGCTCGGAAACTGAAACATTTGTCAAGTACGGCGAATTGTGGGTTTTTAACGCATTTATTTTCTTTCTGGCAAAATATAAGCGAGCAGGTAAACGCAGTGCCTCTTTATCGAAAGAACTTTTTTTTAATTTTCCGATATATTCTGCTGCCGTCTCCAGTTCTCGATAGCCGTATCCTTCGGCAGGACTTTGCTGATGCAGAACTAAAGGCAGAACCGGCTCAATCGTGCCGCCTTCATTTAAATCATTCCAGGTGGCAATCTGAATGAATTTAACATTATGTTTTAAACAATCTTCCCATGTTGCTCTGAATTTATCTCCGTTTCTGCGTTCTGTAATTCCGATTGCTCCATCACTGCCCCAGCCGCCGCAGCCGCGATTATCAAAACCCGGCAGAACAGCGCCTGATAAAAATGAAAACCTTTCATAAGCGTCAATAGCCTTTTCGGAAGCTTGCCAAAAATCAGATGCAGAGTCGCTATCGCCGTGATACGTACAGCCCCAAGGCATTACCGATTCATAGCCGTCAAATTCATTTACTGTTCTGTGCCTGTGCCAATCGTGAATGAAGACCGGCCGAGGATTTATAAAATTAATAATTTCATTCCATTCGGCAGAATTCAGCCATGGCTCATTAATATCTTTTCCGGGGCTGCCCCATGCAAAATTAGTCAAAACCGGCCGATTACCTATCTTCAAATAAGCGGGCGAACTAAACCACTCTTTTTCAAGATAACCAATCATTTCCTTTGCCCTGTCAATCGCCTGCGCGCGATTGGCAACCTTCGCTGATATAGGCGGGAAAACAGACCTGTCCTCCCAGCAAATCATAACTTTGAAATTTAACTTTTCGGCCGCTTTCTTCATTGCGCTGAAACCGATATTGTCATAAGGATGTTCAGCGGAAGGGTCGGGACCATACCAATCGGCCACAAACGCGTCTATTCCGGAAAGTTTCGCAAGCAGGATATGATATTCGCACAAATCAGGGTCGGCAGAATCATACGGGCCGATTACAGGATAATAAACTGAAGATATATCGCGGCAATTATTTTCTAAAATCCTGTCCGGATAATGCCAATATTCTTTTGGAATCGTAGGACGGTTCACTTGCCAGAATCCCCACGAACCGGATATATCAGGTGTTTGATACCATGACATATAATGAGCAATAATAATTGGTTTTTTAATTATGACAGAAGCGGCTGCCAGGTTTGTTTGTGAGGAAAGGAATAATAAAAATCCTAAAAACCATTTCATCATTCATCAAGCCAGTTATCGGCTATAACCGCCAAATCCCTAATGCCGCAGCCGTTTTGCCAGCATTGGCCTATATAAACCAAATCCTTGAAATTAATTTTGTTATCGTGCGAATAGTCGCCCGGAAGGTACGCAGGAAGTGAGCCGTCACCCGTCCAGTATGTTACAGAATCTATATCGAAGAAATTCGTCCAATATGAAACTATTTCTTCGGCCGGTTCATACTGTCCCTGCTTTATAAATTCGCAGGCAGCGTCCAGTTCTGAAGTTACATAAGGATGATCTGTAATATCTCTGATTTTGTAAATCCAGATTGGAACATTAAAATTCGGCATTGGCGAACTTGGAAGATTATTAAATTGTGCTGCTTTCGTAAACGTTTTTTCAATATACAAATTCCCGAACTCAACAGAAGGCTCGATAATGGTTCCCTCGAACCAATCATTCCAGGTGGCAACCTGAACAACCGGCAGATTGTTATCTATCGCCCAGTCCCACGTTGCATCATACAATTGGCCATCATATCGCGGCATTAGATGAGGAACTGTGCTCCAGCCCCAAATTTCAAGATCATCGAAGCCCGGCCAAACACCGGACATATAAAAATCGGCAAGATTATTTTTGAACCAATATTGGCCCATATCTCTGTCATTATACATCTCATCATTGTTGTCGGCCATATCACAATAACCTTTATAAGGAGGATCCCACTCAGGAGGGACATCGCTAAAAAGTTGCGGCCAATCGTATTGACCATTAATCACGCCGACGTGTTCAGGGTCTTTAAACCATTGACGCAGCATAACAGGTTTGTTTTCAGGAGAAAAAGTATTCAGCCATGTAGTAATTTCTGTAGGTGAAAGACAATAAGGCCCCCTGTCCGGGTTATCATCAGGATTTTCTTCATAGCTGAACATAAGGAACAAAGGCCTTGTTCCTGTAACATAATATTGAATTCCGGAATTTTGAAAAAGAGCAAGCCAGTTATTCATATCGCTGTAAGTTCTC
>MHXZ01000061.1:0-21539 GCA_001825665.1 Planctomycetes bacterium GWF2_41_51
GAATTTTTTTGCCATATCGACGACTGTTTCGAAATAGCCAAGGTCGTCAAGGGTCATTGCGGTCGGATTATGCGGGAAGTTCAGAATCATCATCTTTGGACGCGGGAAATGTTTCTCGCATACATCTTTGATGGTGTTTAACGATTCCTGAGTGTTTCCGAGCGGGACTGTAACGACGTTTGCGCCGGCAAGAGCGACAGCGTAGATGTGGATCGGAAAGGCCGGGTCTGCAACGATTGCGGTATCGCCGGGGCCGAGCATCGCAAGGCACAAATGACTGAAACCTTCTTTCGAGCCGATGCAGGCGAGTACTTCTGAGTTTGGGTCGAGTTCGACGTTATATTTTTTAGCGTATTTAATCGCGACTTCTTTTCGTAGATTAAAGATGCCGCGGCTTGCGGAATAACGCTGGTTGCGCGGGTCGCGGGCTGCTTCGCAAAGTTTATCTACGATAATCTGAGGGGTGGGGTCTGAAGGATTGCCCATACCCAAATCGATAATGTCTATCTGCTGCTGTCTTTTGGCGAGTTTTAGGGCGTTAAGTCTGCCGAAAAGATAGGGCGGTAATCTTTTAATGCGTTCTGCCGGGTCAATTATAAAGTCTGTCATATTTCATCCTTATCTGAAATTTAAAATTTCAAATATTTAATATAATTTATGTTTTCATAGAATCAAGTTCAATAATAGCAATAGGAACAAATATAAAAATCGGCAGCCATGCCCATAACTCCGGCCTTACGCTGCCAGCGATAACAACATCGGAAGCAAAAATTTTGCTCATAAAAGTAAGAATATAACACAAAGAAGTCAAACCAAAACTGACGAACACAGCGGATTTTAGATTTTTTGGGTCTCTGCAGACAAGCAGGGGCAGTGAAATCATCAGCATAATAAAATTAATGATAGGATCGGTTAGACGGAAATTTTTCTGAGCATAGAGCCTTGCGAGGTCTTTGGGATTTTGGCGGGCAAGTCTCATCAAATCATACGAACTGAGCAAATCCATATGTGCTGATTGTCTTCGGACAGGGATGTCTTTCGGGGTTAAATCGCTGGGGCAGGAACTTACAGGCTGATAAGGCATTTCCGCAAGATGCCGCGATATTGTCAGGAACATACCATTTTTTAAAGTCCATGAGTTTTTTTCATGGTCGTATTTGGCAGAATCAGCTTTTATGACGCCTGTAACATCCCATAAAATCGAACCTTCTTTTCGTGCCCTGGTTATTATCGAAGGATTTATAATAACTTCTTCCCTGACCTTGTACTGCTGCGAGCAGAATAGATTGCCCTGACTGTCGCTGAGAAACCATAAATCGTACGTGAGGGTTTCATCGACATCATCGTGTGAACGAACGAGCTTGTCTGCCATCGGGGGGATAATAAATTCCTCGTCAATAATGTGAAAACCAGTGAAAACAAGAGACAGAAAAAGAATCGGAGCTATGACGCGCTTGAGGCTGACACCTGACGCCATAATCGCGGTAAGCTCATTATGTTTTGTCATTTTTCCGAGTGAAAAGACGGCGGCGATGACGGTAATCATACCCGCAAAATCGCGGAAATAAAGAAAGCTGTGTCTGCCGTAATAGGCGCCAATGTTGGCGAGCATCTGTGCGGTGGTTAGCTGGGCATTTTCAGTGAATTCATCAATATTGACAAAGAGGTCGATCATTATGCGCAGTCCCATCAGTACGGAAAAGGAAATCAAATATCCCGTGAGAAAATTTTTAGCGACATATTTATCGAGAATCTTCATTAATAACCAATAACCCAATACAAATTTTTAATTTTTCAATAATTTCCTGTAAAGTATAAAAGAGATAATCGTAAGAATCGCAAGTCCAATCCACATAATTGCGACGCCTGTGTCCGCTGCGATTGACAATTGATTTTTAGTCAAATTTTTTCCAGTCATAATAAAGATAAGCAGCGCAGCGGCAGGAATCGAGCTGAGGCCGAAGGCGGTAAGTAAATGTCCGCCTTTGAACCTTATTCCGAGTTCTGTTCCTATCAGTATCAAAGATATGCAGCCGATGCCGAAGACGAGCCGAGAATGAATTTCAGCTTTGATTTGAAGGAATGTTTTATGGATTCTTTTGTCCATTTCTTTTATAAGCCCCAGCAATTGAGGCGAAGGTTTTTCGAGGAATTTATGGTTTTTGGCGGTTGCAATAATGTCTTCATCGAGTTTTGCCATTACGGAATCCGGCAGGTGGAGATTTTTTGCGAAGTAACGAGGTTTAATGAATTCAACGCCTCGGTCGAGCCAGATAGCATTAGGGAAAGTAAGAACGATTTTGTCACTGGGTCTGGTTTCGGTTTCGTTTGAAAGCTGAAGGATTATTTTTTCTCCGCGATAACTTTTTGTCAAATCGCCGGTTTGTTTGTCATATTCGAACAGTACAGCTTTACCGCTAATTTCTATTAATTCACCTGAAGGATGCAGTGAGCATTTTTCGCCGTTTATAGTAATCAGAAACTTTTCATTATTAAGCTGATATAAATTATTGGTTTCGGCTTCGATTGTGTTTTTGACTTCGGTATAGAGTAATTCGAGCGATAATTGCTCATAGGCGCTCCATGCCGGCTTTGCAATAGGGTAAAAAGACATGGGAAAAAGTTTTATATTATTAATCTGCTCGATTTTTCTGAACTTTACGTCATCCGACATAATGTTTTCGAATTCTCCGAGCACAGAAATTGCCTGAAAAAATACTCCACCAAGTTCGTCAATCTGGTAAGCATTTTTCGCGAAGACCTTTACTTCATTTGTTTTCTGGGTACTGTCGAAATTTACAGTTGCGGCTTCGGCGGTGATGAGTTTATTTCCTTTGTTTCTGCTGTTATCGACAATAACCACACCGAGCAGGCCGGAATTTTTTATGTCGGCGGCATCAGCATAAATTCTGAATTTTTTGCCCGGCAGAGAATAATAACCCTGCCGCTGAATGTTTCTAAAAAGAATCTGTTTGGCATCTGCCTTCATTTCCATTTCGGCTTTCTGGACGTAAGCGGGCACGACGTGAAAACTCAAGATGAGGTTTGCAATCGCAATTACAATAGCAAGGATAATTGCAGGATAAAACATCATTGAAGGGCTAATGCCGCTGGATTTGCAGGCATCGAATTCGTTGTCTGCGGCAAATCTGCCGTAAACGAGCGAAGTAGCAAACAGTGCGGCAACGGGGAGTACGAATGTCATCGTTACGGGCAAAAAATAGCAGAGTAAATCGAACACCTGACTCGGACCAACACCGTACTCCTGGATAGGTCGCAGAAGACTGCCAAGGCTCATAATGACACTCAAAGCCAGTGTCGTAAGGACGAAGACTTTGAGCAATTCCTTAAAAATATATCTATGAAGTATAAATACCATAATATCCAGTATAGAACTATAATACTTTCCACTATCATTTTCGTCAAAAAATGCCATTTTTGCAACAAAATAAAAGAGCAAAAGCCATAAAGCGGTTCCAGTTTTATTGTCTTAAGTACGTAAGGAACGCAAATTCAGGCAGATAGGGCTGAAAAAAATGGCTTGAAGATGGGTTTGGCTGAACTCGCATTTCAGTACGCCATCAGAACGAGCCTGAGGCGATGCAGGATTTTTCCTTGCGTAGAATTGATTTGATAATTAAGGATTGAACCTATTGGGTTTTTATCGTATATTATTATATATGAGTGACTTACAATGCTGATATACGAATTAATTATCATAAGTATAATGTTGTTTTTCAACGCGGTTTTTGCCGCTTATGAGATGGCGCTTGCATCGGTAACCTCTGCCCGGCTTCATGTAATGATGAATGAAAAGAGAAGAGGGGCAGCTGAAGCTGTATATATGAAGAGCAAAATGGAGGCGAGTCTGGCGATAATTCAGCTTGGAATAACACTGGCGGGAGCTTTCGCAGCGGCAACAGGCGGGGCAGGTATAGGCGACAAACTTACTCCTTATATTATTCAGCTACTCAATATTCACCATTTTTTGGCAGAAGTTCTATCTATCATTTTTATAATTATTCCTCTGACATTCATTATTATGGTTTTTGGAGAACTTGTTCCTAAAATGCTGGCATTGCAAAACAGGGAATGGGTGATTCTGAAACTTTCTCCATTTATGAAATATCTTTCCCTTGTCGCTAATCCTATTATTTCTGTAATCGAGCTTGTTGTAAAAAGCATTGTAGGTTTGGTGACAAAATTCAGTCCTCTTAAAGGGATTGAACAAGTTCATGGATTTTATGATTTCAGAGCGGCGGTGTCGCTGGCGACCGCGTCGAAACTTCTAAATCCTCGGCAGGAAAAAATAGTATTATCAAGCGCTTTGTTATCAACCCGGCCGGTTAAGGATATAATAATCCCAGCACAGGATATCACGATGATATGGATGGGTGATACTTTAATGGAGGCACTCATAAAAGCTCATCTGGATATGCATACAAGATTTCCAGTTTGCCGGGAGAAAAATGATCCGCAAACTATCGAAGGATATATCAATTTCAAAGATATAGTATATGCCCTGAAAACAAATCCTTCAGAACCTTCATTAAAAGGGATAATAAGAGCGATAAGGAAAATCGACGGCGATACATCAATATCGCAGGCACTTGAAAAAATGATTCAGGAAAAACTTCACATAGCATTAGTAGTTTCTAAAGAGGATGCAATTTTAGGAATGGTAACGCTGGAAGATATTCTTGAAGAACTGGTCGGAGAAATCGAAGATGAATTCGATTATCTTCCAACTCATATAAGTCCATACGGCGGAAATGCGTGGATTATGGGCGGGGGACTGTCTATGACAAAAGTTCTTTCAGTAATCGGAATCGATGCAGGTGATAAATACAAAGACGCTAAGGTACCGACACTCAGCGAATGGTGCGCACAAAAATCGAAACAGCCTCTTGAAGGCGGAGAAATTATCGACGAGGACGATATTCGAGTTATCGTGCGAAAGTTCAGAAGGAAAAAGGTTTCAGAGGCTTTAGTTCGCGAAGAAAAATCTCTGAAAGTTTAAAGAACACCGCCAACATAATCATCGAAACGATAAATTTCAGCATTCTCAAGGAAATACTGTGGTCTTTCTGCAAATGAATAAATATTTTCCATGAGGATATAATGTTTGTGCTCCTGATCGGCGAGCTTATTGAAAATGTCTTTTTGGTTCTGGTCCTGAGCTTCCTGAGCTTTCTGACGATAAAATGCTTCACTTTCTTCTTCGAATTGACGTGCTTTTTTATAAAGCTGTACTTCGCTGATATTAAAATCAAATTTCTCAGCAGATACTCGTATCGAATCGAAAACCTTTTTAGCATCAGTTAAAATCGGGGACTCCGGTACAGGAGTTTGCTGCTTTCTCTGCATTTCTTCAACAACTTTGAAATGGCCAGCCTCCTCATCAGCCAGCATATTAAAGATATTTACAAAACCTTCGTGAGTTGTTTTCTGGGCGAGCTGATGATAATAGTCCTCGCTGAATTTTTCCTTTTCTTTGGCGAATTCAAAAATATCCATTTTATGGCTCCTGTTCTGTATCGATTTTCATAATCGTCTGACCTGTTTTAACTTCATCCCCTTTATGAATGTCTATTTCAGTGATTTTGCCTTTAACCGGGGAAGGCAATTCGAAAGTAGCTTTGTCTGTTTCGAGTTCCACAAGGGACTGCTCGGTATCGACAGAATCGCCGACATTTACGAGAACATCCACTACTTCACCTGTATCAACATTTTCTGAAATTTTCGGCAGTGTTATTTCTTTAATCATAATATTTTCCTTAAATTGTAAGCGGATTTGTTTTTTTTATATTTATGTTCATATTTTTAATTGCTTTGTCTAGTACGTCATTCGCTATTTTTCTTTCAAGAGCGAGCGCCTTAAGTGCGGCGAGAGTGATGTAACGAGCATCAACTTCAAAATATTCTCTTAGAGCGGCTCTGCCGTCACTCCGACCGAAACCATCTGTACCCAGCGCCGTTAATTTTCCGGGAAGCCATTTCATAATTGAATACGGCAATACTTTCAAATAATCGGTGGCGGCAACAAAAATAGAATTTTCGTTCTCAAAGCATTGCTGCACGTAACAAAGTTTAGGTTTTTCAAGCGGGTGAAGCAGATTATATCTTTCCGCTTCCAAGCCATCCAAATAAAGTTCCTTGTAACTCGTAACGCTCCAGACTTCAGCGGGTACATTATATTCTGATTCGAGAATATGCTGTGCTTTGAGAGTTTCCTGTATGACTGCGCCGCTGCCGAGAAGAACCGCTTTTGCGGCATTATTATTTTTCGATGCTGCTTTGAATTTATACATGCCTTTTAAGATTCCATCCTTTACTCCCTGAGGCATCGGAGGCATTTCGTAAAATTCATTTAATATTGTGATGTAGTAGAAAATATTTTCCTGCTTTTCATACATACGCTGAATGCCATCCTGGATAATTACCGCCAATTCATAAGAAAAAGCAGGGTCGTAAGCTTTAAGGTGGGGCACTGAATACATAAACAGATGGCTGTGACCATCCTGATGCTGAAGACCTTCGCCGGCAAGTGTTGTTCTTCCCGCTATAGCGCCTAAAAGAAATCCTTTTGCCATTGTGTCGGCGGCGGCCCAAATCAAATCGAACATACGCTGGCAGCCAAAGATTGAATAGAATAAATAGAAAGGAATGGTATTTATTGAGTGAGTTGCATAGGCAGAGCCCGCGGCGATAAAAGACGACATAGAACCTGCCTCAGTAATTCCTTCCTCCAGGATAGCGCCATCTTTCTGCTCTTTATAATAGAGCAAACTTTCTTTATCGACGGGTTCATACGTTTGACCTGCCGGTGAGTAAATGCCATGTTGTCTGAAGAGAGATTCCATTCCGAAAGTTCTTGCTTCATCCGGGACTATGGGGATAATTAATTTTCCTATTTGTTTATCTTTGAGCAGTTTTGCAATAAGACGAACCATTGCCATGGTTGTCGCTTCCTGGCGTTTCCCTGTTCCTTTATGAAATTCTTCGAATATAGAGTCCGGAAGTGTTTGCAGCGGTTTTACATTTACTTTTCTTTGGGGAACGTAACCGCCTAATTCTTCTCTCTGGCGGCGGAGATATCTCATTTCCTCGCTTTGCTCATTAGGTCTATAGAAGGGGGTTTCAGCAACTTCACCGTCAGGAACGGGAATGCCGAACCTGCTTCTGAACTCGAGCAGTTCCTGTTCATTAAGTTTTTTCTGCTGATGTGTAATATTTCTGCCTTCACCTGCTTCGCCTAATCCATAACCTTTTATGGTCTGGGCGAGAATTACAGTAGGTGAGCCTTCGTTTTCGATTGCAGCCTTATAGGCGGAGTAAACTTTTAAAGGGTCATGGCCTCCGCGATTGAGTTTTTCGAGCTGTTCATCGGAATAATTTTTAACCAAATCGAGAAGGCGAGGGTCTGCGCCGAAAAAATCCTTGCGAATAAAATCTCCGCTTGAGACGGCATACTTCTGAAATTGGCCGTCAACTGTCTGTTCCATTTGTTTTATAAGGAGATTGTCAGTATCTTTTTCAAGGAGGCGATCCCAGTCTGAACCCCAAATGACTTTAATTACATTCCATCCCGCGCCGGCAAAAACAGATTCAAGTTCCTGAATAATTTTACCATTTCCTCTGACAGGACCATCGAGTCTTTGAAGATTACAGTTGATAACGAAAATAAGATTATCGAGTTTTTCGCGAGCGGCGATACTGATAGCACCGAGGCTTTCGGGCTCATCCATTTCGCCATCACCAAGGAAAACCCAAATATTCTGGTCGGATGGTTCTTTGATGCTGCGATTTTCGAGATAACGGTTGAAACGTGCCTGATAAATTCCCATGATGGCACCGAGTCCCATTGAAACGGTTGGGAACTGCCAAAATTTGGGCATTAATCGCGGGTGAGGATATGACGCAAGACCTCCCTGAGGTTTTAACTCTCTTCTAAAATTTTCCAGGTCATAACCGGAAAGTCTGCCCTCAACGAAAGCCCTTGCATAAATGCCGGGAGAAGCGTGGCCCTGAAAATAAACAATATCGCCCGGATGAGATTCGGTTTTCGCCCTGAAAAAATGATTAAAGCCGACTTCATAAAGAGTTGCAGAGGACGCATACGAAGAGATATGTCCGCCAATGCCCGGTTCTTCTTTGTTTGCGCGAACGACCATTGCCATGGCGTTCCATCGGATTATGCTTTTGATCCTTTTTTCAATTTCTCTTCTGCCGGGGTAAGGAGGCTGCCGATTAGCGGGGATGGTGTTTATGTATGGCGTAGTGCCGGGTCTTCGAACTGCAATCGCGTACTTGTGAGCCTGTATATTTAACTGCTCAAGGGCTTGTTTAACAGCAGAAGGACCCTGATGATAATAAATATCGTCGAGCAGATGCATCCATTCGCTGATTTCGGAATCGAGAAGTTTTTGATTTTTATCATTCATCAAATGGCTTTCTTCCGAGTTGAAATAAACTATCGAAGAACACAAACAGCTTTGGGCTGAGTCAGTTTTAATGCGACAGATTCGGAGATGATAAACTCATACTCGCCATCGGATGGTCCGACAAAACCTGTACAGATATCCTGTCCGAGACAGATACTAATGCATGGACTGCAGCCGCATAAAAGAATGCCTCCGGCTGGAATTGCGGGGACTTTTATAATTCCATCGGTAATAAACTGAGAAATATGTCTGAATTCTGTGTCGCCCTGCGGGTATCTGCGGAATAATAAATTATAGAGATTAACGGAAAGGCCCAGAGTGTAAGGACCGTGGCACCCTTGATTTTCGAGCATTGAAGCTGCCCACATAATATCTTCTGCGGCGGCGCCGATGTTATCCCATGATTTTAGATTCATCGATTGGCAAGCCTGGGTGTTGAGTAAGCCATTTATCTTAACTGATTCAGAGCCATTAAAAATCAGATCATCTTCCTGCTGTGCGACATGCATCGCGGCTTTGGCGACATTGTATAAATCGAACGGAGTGCAAGTCTGTTCGTAAGCAGCGATGTCCCTGATGGAGAGTTTGAAACTGCTTTGTATTAGTATCAGAGGCGTCCAGCAATTGTAAGATAATTTTAAATCATCGTGAATTTTGTCTTCTATAGGCTGGTCAATGCTCGGAATTGCTTTTATGCCGAGGCCGAAAGGTCCCTGAGTGTTTATAAGTTTTCGGCCGCTGAGGCTTGTTTTGGCGGCCGCGACGACAGTTTGGTCAATTTGCTGCCATACTTTTTCGCTTATTGGAGCGTCTTTTCTTTGTAAATATTTGTCAGACATAGCTGCCTTTCGCTAATTGGATTTTTTTATATTACCGACACTCAAAATGTCGGGATAAGATTGCTCTTCAGAATTATTAGTATTTTCCGCCATTTCGTTTACTTCTTCAGCGCCTTGGGCAAGAAATTTTTCTTCATCTTCGATTAGAATATTCAGGAGGCGCTGAAACTCACCAGCGTGTACACGTTCTTCTTCGGCGATATCGAACAAAACTTTTTTTGCAAGCTCGTTATCAGTGGCCTCGGCATGCGCCTCATACAGATGAACTGCTTCCTGTTCGGCAGACAAATCGAGTCGAATCGCTCTTGTTAACTCTGAGAGCGTCATTTTTCGCGGCACAATGCCGCTGAAAGGATTCACAAATTCCGGCATTAAAAATTCCTTACCTTTGTTTTTCAGATTTATAATTGAGACAAACGCAAATGCTAAATAGCATTAGGGTCATTCGGGTCCAAACGAACGAAATTAAATTTCTGTCCACCTAAGGAGGCATCAGCCATCAGACCTGTATCAGCTAAAATGAAAACTGCCATTCCTCCTTTGTAATCTGCTTTACCGCCGACACCCGACCGAGCGGCGATAGCGGTCATTTGCGCAGAAAAAGTATATTCTCCTTGTCTAAATTTATCCAAATCTATTTTATCTTTGAAAAATATAAATTCTCTGTAATATTCACCACCGAAAGAAATACCACCGCTGATTTGTGTCATATTGCAATAGCCAATCAGATTCCCTTGTTCAAAAACAGCGCCTTTCCCGTGACCTGCGCCCACAATAAATGCACCTTTAAAAATTTTCGGCAGCACAGCGTAGCCATAAGAATCGTCGAAGAATCTCTGCATTGTGGGGTCTCTGGCTTTAAGGACGGCGATAGCTTCATCGACTTCGGCCATGAGGACATTTTTCTGCTGAGTGGTTTCGGGTGCGACTCTGCATCCGAAAAGAACTAATGCAAATGCAAAATAGCACAACGATAGCTTAATAACCGATTTCATATTTCAATCTCCTTAATTTTAATTTTATATAACTTACATCAGATTTGATAGAAACAGGGGAGTTCCTCAAAACTGGTAAGTAAAATGCTTATTAACATTTTTTGCGATATAAGCTATAGGAGAAGCAATGAAAAAAGTGATTGAAAAAGAGATTCATAGCATAGATGAGGGTATAAAATGCTGCATCAAGTGCCGTTTGTGCGAAAGCAGGAAAAATGCGGTTCCGGGAGAAGGGCCGGTTCCTTGTGACTTATTTATATTGGGCGAAGCGCCGGGGAGTATGGAAGACCGGCTTGGAAAGCCATTTATAGGGATGTCAGGGAAATTTTTGGAGAAAATGCTTGCCGATATAGGTATGACAAGAGAGCAGATATATATAACATCATCAGTCAAGTGTAGACCGCCAAAGAATCGTCCTCCGAAGGATGATGAATTAAGAATATGCAAGGAAAACTGGCTGAATAAGCAAATATCGCTGATTAATCCAAAAATAATTATACTGCTCGGCAAAACTGCTTTGAAACAGATGATGGGTATAAGCGAAAGTTTAATGGATTGTCATGGACGTATGCCGGATCATGATGGCAGAAAATATTTAGTTACATTTCACCCGGCGGCCGCGATGCGTTTTCCTAAGATAAGACAAGAGATGGAAAAAGATTTTAGAAAATTAAAATCACTTATTTAGATGCTGCAAGTACCATTCGGCAGCTTTTGAAGAGGCAATGCGAAGTGTATCGGCTTCTTCGAATAAATGAGCGGCTCCGGGAACTATATAAATTTCTTTTTCGGCAGATATGTGTTCTGCCGCCAGCTTATTTATCTCAATCACTTCCTGGTCTTCTCCGCCAACTATCAAAAGAACCGGCGCTTTTACTTTTTGCAATTTATTGCCTGCCAAGTCAGGTCTACCGCCACGAGATACGAATGCTTTAATAAAATTGGGTAATTCAGCGGCCGCTACTAATGCTGCCGCAGCCCCTGTACTTGCCCCGAAATAACCAATCGGCATCGCTTTAGTTGAATCATTTGATAATACCCAGTTTGTCGCAGCAATTACTCTTTGCGCAAGAAGCTCAATATCAAATCTGTACTCACGTGTCAGTAAATCAATCGCCTCTTCATCCGTTGTTAAAAGATCAATCAGCAACGTGCTTAAATGGACATCTTTTAATAATGCGGCAGAGTAGCGATTGCGAGTGCTGAATCTACTGCTTCCGCTTCCATGTGCGAAAATAACCAGGCCTTTTGATTTTTCCGCCATATCCAAATTTCCGATTATCGTAATTTTATCATTCACCTTAATTTTAATTTCCTGTGTCATTGCTAATCCTCTATGTCGCTGTGCGGCGCGATTTAAATTCAAAGATTTTAGAAATTTTAATTAAAAGCTGTCTTTCGACCTGCGGCAGAGGATGCGGACTATCCACGGCAGGTGAGTAACCATCAAGTATGCCAATGTCATTGATTTTTTTAACTTTCCCAAGTATTTGATAGCCGCTATCAAATTCCTTAGACCAGACAACAATCGATATTTGCTTGTTTGAATTCAAATTTGCGATGGTTCCGGGACAAAACCATTCCTCTACTGCAATGCCATCTGTTTCTGTCTGAGTGAGTTTGGCAGCGGCTGCCATATGGGGTGTACCCTTATCATCGGCGGTTGCGACGAAAACGAATCCGATTTTTTCCGCAAGATTAATTATTTCCTTTAATTTATCTGCTTTCATAGATTCTCTTTCTCTTTTCACTTTCGTGCTGCAGAATTTGCATAAGCTCCTGGTCTTCTACCTGACCGAATTCAAGATAAAATCTTCCGAGCGCATCAAAAAATGGAGGCGTTCGCAGGCATATAGTTTCATTCGCATCTTTCGAGAGCGCAGCTACAGAAGCTTTTGGTCCCACAGGCAGAGCTAATATAATTTTATCAGGATTTTCGCGACGAAGCGACCAAAGAGCCGCCTGCATTGTTGCACCGGTGGCAACTCCATCATCAGTAACAATTAAAATTTTTTGTTTTAATTCAAGTTTAGGCAGGATTGCCCGATACATTTGAACTTTATGTTCAATCTGCTTCAGTTGAAAAGTTTTTTCTTGTTCTATATAATCTTCATCAGCTCCTACATACGGCGCAATCGATTTATTTATATACAGTTGTTTGTTTTCACTGATTGCGCCAATAGCCAGTTCTTTATTGCCCGGTGCGCCTAACTTATGCGTAAGCACAACATCCAAATCGGCATTTAAAGCTGCCGCTATCTCATTTGCGATTATGACTCCACCTCTCGGAATACCAAGTACCACGGTATTTTTGCCGCTGACATATTTAAGCTCGTTTGCCAACAACTGTCCTGCTTCAACACGGTCAGTAAATGATTCACTTTTTTCAGATATTATTTTTAAAGTTCCCATATTTTAAAAAACACATTGACCTGCTATGCAGCCGCCGGAATATTCGGGGTCAACTTTTATCGGTTCATTTTTTTCAATCTTATTAAAGCTTAATACCTGCTCTGCTTTGCTGGAATATCTGTAAATCGTAATGCCTTTACATTTAAGCTGATGAGCTTTAATGTAAATTTCTCTTACATCATCAATGGATGCATCAGCGGGCAGATTGATTGTCTTTGAAACGGCATTGTCCGTATATTTCTGAAATGCTGCCTGTATTTTTAAATGCTGCAATGGTGATACATCGAAAGCAGTAATAAAAATCTTTTTCAATTCTTCTGGAATTTCCTTCATAGATCTCAATGAACCTTTTCCTGCGATTCGGCTCAGGATTTCCTGATCGTAAATACCTAATTTTTTTGCATACTGTTCGAAAAGAGGGTTAACTTCGAAAAGCTTACTTCCGCCAAGAACGTTCCTAATAAAACTAACTGCGAACAACGGCTCAATGCCGCTGGAACATCCTGCGATGATGCTAATCGTTCCTGTTGGTGCTATTGTATTAACAGTTGCGTTTCGCAGCTTTAAGCATTTGCTGACATAAATTGATTTATTAAAATTAGGGAAAACGCCTCTTTGTTTTGCCAATTCTACTGAAGCGTTAATTGAATGATTATGTATAAAACGCATTAATCTCTGTGCCAAATCAAGAGCTTTCTGCGAGTTATATGGGATCTTCAGCTTTATGAGCATATCCGCGAATCCCATCACTCCCAAACCGATTTTGCGATTCGCATTTGTTATTTTTTCAATTTGTTCAAGAGGATATTTGTTTACTTCGATAACATTGTCCAAAAATCGTATGCCCCAATTGACAATATCCTTTAACTTTTCCCAGTTTATTTTTCCGCCATCAACTATTTTGGCAAGATTTATTGAAGCAAGATTGCAGCTTTCAAAGGCAAGCAGGGGCAGTTCGCCGCAGGGATTTGTAGCTTCGATACTGCCAATCGCAGGAGTTGGATTTTTTCTGTTAATCTCATCAATAAAAACAAGACCTGGGTCGCCAGTCCGCCATGCGGCATTGACGATAATGTCGAAAAGAGTTTTAGCCCTGATTTTGCCAGACTTTTTTTTGTTTAAAGGGTTAATCAAATCAAAAGGTTTGTCTTCTTTGACAGCAGCCATAAATTTGTCAGTGGCTGCGACAGAGAGGTTAAAATTTTCGAACATACCTTTCTGTGTTTTTGCCTCGACGAATTCAATAATATCGGGATGGTCACAGCGCAGAATTCCCATATTTGCGCCTCGCCGTCGTCCACCCTGAATGATTACACCAGTAGCTTTATCAAAAACACTCATAAATGAAACAGGCCCAGATGCTGCGCCTTTAGTTGAAGAAACAAGAGAATCTTTCGGCCTTAAACGTGAAAAGCTGAATCCAGTTCCGCCGCCGGTCTGATGAATTTTTGCCATTTGCTTTAGAGATTCGAATATTCCATCAATGGAATCGTTCACAGGCAGTACGAAACAAGCTGAGAGCTGACCAAAAGATGTTCCGGCGTTCATCAGAGTAGGTGAATTGGGCATAAAATCCTGATTTTTCAACATTTGGTAAAATTTTTCTTCAGCTTCTTCGCTGCTTACGGCTGACTTGTAATTCGTTTCGGCTTTTGCGATGTGTGAAGCGACTCTTCTGAAGAGTTCGCCGGGCGTTTCTATGATTTTCTGCCTGTCGTCTTTCAAAAGATAACGCCTTTTTAAAACTTCCATCGTATTGACAGCAAGTTTTAAATCGTCCTTTAATTCAAGTGCGGATTTTGTGAAACGTATGTCGCTTCGTTTTTGTCTGTATAGAATATAGTTCCGTGCGATGCGGCTATATCCTTCGCTCATCAGCACGGATTCAATAATATCCTGGATGTCTTCAATGCCTGGGATTTGTCTCTTAAAATTTCGCGATAATCTATTCAGTACAAGTTCAGTAATTTTAGCAGCTATAGCTTTTGACTCTTTGTCACTGCCGACAGTATCGAAGGCGGCCCCGGCGATGGCGGCTTTGATTTTTGATGAATCGAAATTGATTATCGAGCCGTTTCGTTTTCTGATTTTTTCCGGCTCTGCCATTTTTTTAAAGCTCTTTAAGAAATTTTATAATTTCCCTGCAAAAAGCCGGTAAATCTTCCGGTTGGCGCGAAGTAATCAGATTTCCATCAACTAATACTTCTTTGTCTGAATAATCTGCGCCGGCATTTATGATATCATCTTTGATGGAGAAGAAACAAGTTGCTTTTTTGCCTTTCAGAATCCCTGCCGATGCCGGAACCCATGCACCGTGACATATAGATGCAATGAGTTTGCCGGCATTGAACATATCTCTCACAAAATCGTTAATTTTCTTTTCTCTTCTCATCATATCAGGCGCATATCCGCCCGGCACGATGACGGCATCGAAATCCGATATTTTTACATCACTTATTTTTATTTCTTCATCGGCTGGATAGTTCTCTTTGCTATTATATTCTTTTTTTCTGCCTGGGCCGACGAAAACGGCTTTAAAGCCTTCTTCTTTCATTCGCAGATATGGATACCATACCTCAAGGACCTGATAATGGTCTTCCACAAGGACAGCCACTTTTTTCATTTGTATTTCCTTTTATAAGTTTTCTTCATGGTACTGATTTGCTTTTAATGTTATTTTTCTCGTCTGATTCTTTGATCAAGCCCGTTGGATCAACTACTATCAAAATCTTTTTTACATTGGCAAGATTCACGTTTTCAGGTCGGGCAAGCGGCGCAAAATCGGCAGTCAGATTGACATATTCTTTTTTACCAAGACCTTTGACTTCCTTTACAATCAGCGGCGAATGAGTCGGTGAAACAGGTTCTTCCTCTGCTGCAAAATGGACAAGGAATGGACCTGTGCCTTCGCCGCCGGTGTTTTCGATTCGCGCGTTGACTTTCTTGTTATGTTCATCCCAGTCAATGTCGAATTTTTCTATTTTTAAGTCAGGGGAGCATCCGGCTATGTATAAAGCAGGGAAAACAATAAAGAATAATTTAAAATAAATATTCATTTCATTACTCCTTTGGATTGAATTACAATTTTATCGGTTTACACAGGTTTTTTTCATTATCGGCCACCCGGCCGCAGCTTTCACACATGAATTTTGGATTCATGACAAGATTTTTATATTCCGGGGTGTTGGTGTTATGAAGTCCAAGATTGGTGAGAAAACATAAATGTTTTTCATGCATGGGGTGGGGCATTTCGATTTCAGCCATGTTTTTTTCCTTTCACTAAATTTTGTTTTTGCATTATTTCAATAACCTCTTCATCAGAGACGTCGTACCAATTTTGATAATAATCAGCTACCGCTCGAAAGTCAGAAGGTTTTTCTAAAATAACGACTTCATCAGCGATTCTTGCCATTTCCATTGCAGTTTCCATACCTGCTACAGGGGCGGCGATAACTATTTTTTTAGCTTTCTGGTTTCTGCAAAGCATAACGGCTGCCTGCATAGTCGAACCCATCGCAATACCATCATCTATCAACAGGACGGTTTTTCCAGTTATGTGCGGGAGGGGGGTATCGTGCCTGAGAACGTTTACTCTTCTTTTAACTTCTTCTTTTTGATGGTCGATTACTCTTTGTATTTTTTCGAAAGGCATCCAATCATAAACTTTATTTACGAAATATGCACTTTCGTCTTCTGCAATTGCGCCAAAACCCGCTTCAGGATTTTCGGGAAAAGGCAATTTTCTGACAATAACAATTGATAAAGGTAAGCTTAATTGCTGTGCGACATAAAAGCCGACTTCGACTCCGCCTCGCGGAATAGCCAGAACGACACCGTCGCAATGCCTGTAATACTCAAGCGCCTTGCCGAGTTTTTGTCCTGCGTCTTTTCTGTCTTCAAACATTATAAACTCAATACAATTTTTCCAAACTGGTCTGATTTTTCCATTTTGTCCATAGCTTTGACGATATTTTTAATAGGTTCAATCGAATCGATGACAGGCTTTAATTTTGCTGCTGAAATGGCTTTAAGCATTTCTTTCATCTCGCTATGAGAACCGAGAGTCGAACCTAAAATATTTAATTGATTCCAATAAAGATATTGGAGATTTGTCTGTGCCTGTGCTCCGGTTGTTACCCCACAGAGAACGATTCTTGCACCTTTTGAGGCAACATTGAAGTTAATAGGCCAGGTTGCGGCGCCGACGGAATCGGCGATTATATCGACTCCTTTACCGTTTGTTATTTCAAGTATATTTTTTGAGATATCGGAATCTGTTTTATAATTGATTCCGTAATCGGCTCCGATTTTTTTTGCCTTTTCAATTTTATTGTCTGAAGAAGATGTAATAATTACAACGGCACCTGCCAATTTTGCAAGCTGCAGGCAGGAAGTAGCGACTCCGCCGCCGATACCATGAATAAGTACGGTTTCGCCGGGTTTGAGCCATGCACGGCTGAATAACATTCGCCATGCTGTAAGAAAAGTAAGGGTAAGTGCGGCGGCTTCATCTAAATTCAAATGTTCCGGTTTAGGATTTACGTTTTCAAAAGGAACAGCAATTTTTTCGGCAAATGTGCCGTTGATTGACATTCCAATAATACCGAATGAACGGCATTGGCTTTGCTGTCCATGTTGACACTGCTCGCATATACCGCAACTAAGGCCCGGATTGATGATAACTTTGTCGTCAATTTTTAAGCCGACAACTTTTGCGCCTTTTTCAATAATTGTACCTGCGCCATCTGAACCAGGGATGTGCGGCAATGCTATTTTTCGTCCGTCCGCACCTTGTCTGACCCAGATATCAAGATGGTTCAACGCGGCTGAATGAATTTTAATAATTACTTCGTTATCCTTCGGAACGGGTTCAGGAACTTCTTCGATAACGAGATTTTCCAGGCCGCCATGCTTTTTTAATAAAACAGCTTTCATTTCTTTGTCTCCGTACAAAAGTAAATGATACTGTCAGGATTTTAGCTGTTAAATAGGGGAATTCCTTAATCTCTAACTTAGTTTTTTGAGTTCGGATTCAAGTTCTTCAGGAGCAGTTACTGGTTTGCCGCAGGTTTGATTACTACAGATATACGCTGCAGTTTTGTCTTTTATGGGAGTTTGTTTACCGATGTATGGGATTATTTTTTCGATTTCGCCTTGGGCTTGGGCTCCAGGATGAAACATTGTTACTGAATTCGGCAGAAAAATATTGCGAATAATCTTCAACATTTTATTTGCGGTCTCATCTTTGGGAGATTTTGAAGCGATGACAATTTTCTGAGAAGGCCCGGAATAGAAATCAAAGGCGCTAATCATATAAGTCATTAAAAGGGGTACTTGAGTCATTTGAGCCGATGAAACGCTGAATAATTTTTCAATATGATTTGTGTATGTCCGCCCGCCCGTAATTGCGTCGAGTTTGAGCATGACAATAGCGGCGGCTGAATTTCCGCTGGGAATGGGGCTGTCATAAGATGGGGTGCTGCGGATGAAAAGCTGCTCTGAATCTTTTGCAGTAAGATAAAAGCCGCCTTGCGGATTTTCGAAAAGCTCTGTCATTTGGCTTGTTATTTTTTTGGCTTCGATGAGCCAAGCTGCATTGAAATCAGCCTCGTATAAATCTAACAATCCCATCGCCAAAAAAGCGTAATCATCGAGAACCGCAGGATTGGAAGCTTTGTCCTTGCGATGGTATCGCATTAACCTGTTGTTTTCAAAAAGAGAATTTAAAATAAAATTGGCGGATTTTTCGGCAGCTTTGATATATTTCGGCTCGTTCAGTACAGCACCGCCGAAAGCAAGGGCGGAAATCATTAAGCCATTCCAGCCTGTAATTATTTTATCATCTTTGTCGAGGTTCATCCTTTTTGAACGATGTTCAAGAAGCTGATTTCGCGAATGGGTCAGGATATTTTTAATTTTATCAGGCGGCTCATTGAATTTTTCAGCAAGCTGCTCAACAGTACGATTAATGTGGAGGATGTTTTTTCTTTCTTCGAAGTTTCCCTTGTTCGTTACGCCATAATATTTATTGAAAACTTCTGCATTTTGTTTTCCCAAAATATTTTCAATTTCTTCCATTTGCCAGATGTAGAATTCTCCTTCTTTTCCTTCAATATCGGCATCCTGGGCACTGTAAAAGCCGCCGTTCGAATCAGTCATTTCCCGCAGAACGTATTCAAATATATCTTTTGCGACTTGGGCATAAAAATCTTTACCTGTTGCCTGATACGCCTGAATATAAATTTTGCTGATTAACGCCTGATCATAAAGCATTTTTTCAAAGTGGGGAACGAGCCATTGCGCATCGGTAGAATATCTATGAAATCCACCTCCAAGCTGATCATAAATTCCGCCATGGGCCATTTTCTGAAGTGTTAATTCGACCATTTCGAGCGATTTTTTATCTTCAGTCCTGTGCCAATAATTGAGGAGCAGCAAAAGACAGCCGGGCTGAGGAAATTTGGGGGCTTGGCCGAATCCGCCGTTGACTCCATCAAAAGATTTTTTTAGCTGTGAATTTGCCTGTATTAAAATCTCGTCAGAGATCGCAATGGTTTTAATTTCGCTTGTAATGCTCGCAAGAGCGGTGCTGATTTTCTCTGCTGAATCGACTAACTTATTTTTATTTTTTTTCCATGCTTCCGCAACAGTCAGAAGGATTCGTTCAAAACTCGGCCGTCCGGGCATATCCTGCGGCGGGAAATATGTTCCGCCGTAGAAAGGTATTGCATTGGGGGTCATAAAGACAGACAACGGCCAGCCTCCGGTACCTGTCATAGCCTGAACAGCATTCATATAAACGTCATCTATGTCCTGTCGTTCTTCCCTATCAACCTTTATACTTATGAAATTCTCGTTAAGTATCCTTGCGATGTTCTCATTTTCAAAACTTTCTCTTTCCATAACGTGACACCAATGACAAGCAGAATAACCTATTGAGAGAAAAACAGGTTTGTCTTCTTTTCTGGCTTTTTCGAAGGCTTCATCGGTCCAGGCAAACCAATCGACCGGATTGTGGGCGTGCTGAAGCAGGTATGGACTGTTTTCGTCGATAAGCCGATTCGTTTTTTCGACAGATTGGCTAACCATAGTAATCTCCGTAAAAAGAAAATTAAAAAATTATTTTAACCAGTTCTTTCGGTTCGATTCTATAGGGTGAGCCTTTACCTTCAAAGAAATTATGTTCCTCAATTAAATGGATATTTAGATCTGTCCATTGGAAATCCTGATTTGTTTCAGGGATTCTGACGTAAGTAATTCTTATTGCACAGCCGGCAGGATGGGGCCAAGGGCATATAATATGGCCTTTCGCCTCATCTACTCTTGCTTGGAGTCGGTCATCAATTTGAGTCCAATTTCCGAGAGAGGACTCGGCTTTAGCGGTAATTTCCTTCATTCGACTGACGATTTTTGTAATAGATACACCTAACTCGCTAAGGTCAGACATGTCGCTATTGATTATTTCACTTAAGCTGCGAGAATCAGTGCCCATAAAACCGAATGCGGAAATGTTTGTTGAACGTAACTGTTTTTCCAGCTTTTGTATTTCGGGT
This sequence comes from Planctomycetes bacterium GWF2_41_51, assembly GCA_001825665.1. Taxonomy (GTDB): domain Bacteria; phylum Planctomycetota; class Phycisphaerae; order Sedimentisphaerales; family UBA12454; genus UBA12454. Next base: position 20,244 of record MHXZ01000061.1, read on the forward strand.
GATTCTTTCATATCTGAATCTTTCTATTCGAATTTATCATAAAAGATTTTATTTTCGCTCATTCCTTTTTCCTTGAGTACTTTTATAACGGCATCAATCATGCCCGGGCTTCCACAAAGATAGGCTTCGCCATCTGAAGCATCCTGTAAATCTTCCTTTATGGCGTTGGTTACGAGACCTTTTACGCCAGTCCAGTTTTCGCCAGGTTCGAGTGCACCGACCGAAGGCACGAATCTGAAATTCGCAAGCTCCTTTTCAAACTGGTGCATCAGATCAACGCAGCACAAATCTTTCAATTTATTTGCGCCAAAATAGTATGTTGTCTTTCGTTTATTGCCGGTGTTTTTCATATGGTGAAGCATACATTTAATTGGAGCCATGCCTGAACCACCGGCAATGAAAACAATCGGTGCATCAGTATCGGTTAAACGGAATTGACCATAAGGGCCGTTGAGTCTTACGGGGTCACCAACTTTTAAATATCTAAAACAATAAGTCGTGCAGATGCCATTGGGCACAAGACGAATGATAAGTTCAATGTGATTTTTATCGGCAGGGTCGGAGGATATCGAATATGCCCTATAGATTTCTTCGGTGTTGGTTTCGTAAACAGGTGTCAGGAACTGCATAAACTGGCCGGGTATAAAGCTGATTGTACCCGGGTCAACCAGCTCGAACCTGAATTGCTTCATATCATACGTAAGGTCTGTTATTTCGGCGCATTTGCAATTATATTCTCTGATTGCGAACAGCTCAGGAGGAATAAATATTTTTAAATCATTGCGCACCTTGACCTGGCAGGACAATCGCGTGTTCGAATCGAGTTCAGATTTATCCAGGAAAGGTTCTTCAGTCGGCAGAACGGCGCCTGCGCCTTCGAGAACTCTCAATTTACACAGCCCGCACGTACCTCGTCCTCCACATGCGCTTGGGATGAAAATTTTTTCACCTCCCAAGGCAGAGAGCAGATTTTTTCCGCCGGTTACTGTCAGCTCTTTTTCTTCGTTGATGTTAATCTTACATTGGCCGTAATCGTTGAATTTCTTTTCAGAAAGAACCAGAACGAAAGCCAGGGCAGCCCCGATGGAACTCACTATAAAAACAGATATAATCAAAGTAATAATCATAAGCTATTGTTGTAAAACACCTGTAAAGCCAATAAATGCAAGTGCCATGAGACCTGCGATAACCAGCGTTATTCCCGGTCCCTGAAGGCCGCGAGGAATTCGGTCATTAGCGAGTCTTTCGCGGATTCCCGCCATTGCCATAATTGCCAGAAACCATCCTATACCGCTG
>MHXZ01000061.1:21546-54623 GCA_001825665.1 Planctomycetes bacterium GWF2_41_51
CACTGATACAATGAAGCTATAATCGCGTATCACCATAAAAAGAACAGCACCGAGAATTGCGCAGTTTACTGTAATTAGAGGCAGAAAAATGCCAAGGTTGTGATAGAGCACGGGAGAGTACCGATCAATAACCATTTCAATAAACTGAACAAAGGCGGCGATTATAATTATGAAAAGAATAAAGCGGAAAAATTCCAAATGAAGGGGTACAAGCACATAATGATAAACAAACCAGTTAATCGCGCAGGTTGTGGTCATTACGAAAATCACAGCAATCCCTAATCCTCCTGCGGTTTTAAGCTGTTTTGAAACTCCAACAAAGGAACACAATCCGAGGAAATATATCAGCAGTATATTCTGTGTGAAAATCGCAGAGAAGAATACGATAAATGCCTGCCAGATTTGAACATTGAAGGATTGTTCGTTCATTTTGTTTCTTTCTCCTTAGAATGCTGAATGGTTCTGAAAACCCATACAACTATAGCGAGCATAAAGAATGCACCCGGAGGCATAACCATCATAATCCATTTATCAAAGTAAACGGAACTGAAATATGGAAGAGGAAGACCAAGGAAAGTGCCCATGCCGAGGATTTCTCTGAAGGTTGCTACAATGAGCAAAATATATGAATAGCCAAGGCCGTTGAAAAAGCCATCCCAGAACGCCCCGACCGGAGGATTCGATAATGCACAAGCTTCGGTTCTGCCTAAGACAATGCAGTTTGTTATAATAAGTCCGACGTAAGGACCGAGATTAGCACTCATCTGTGGCCAATAAGCCTTTAGAATTATATCGACGATAATTACGTAAAAAGCGATTATGAGCGTCTCAACCATTATTCTGATATTTCTGGGAGTTACATTGCGAAGATATGACACTGTCGCGGAACTGAGGGCTAAAGTAAAGACCAGCGCAGCACACATAACAACAGTATTGATAACAAGATTCGTAATCGCAAGCGTACTGCAAAGTCCCAATACCTGTCTGAAGATTGGATTGTTGTTCCAAATGCCTTCGATAGCGTATTTTTTTGCTGTATTAGCCGTTGCCATCTATTGCATCTCCTGCTGCCATTTTTTTAAACCGTCATTAATGATTTTTTCCAGGCGTACACTGGTTTGTGTTGCACCGGTAATCGCATGAACGCTGCTTTGGTTCAATGGTGCACCGGGGCGGGCGAAATCAATCAGTGTTGGAGGTTCTGAAATTATTTTGCCTTCGAACTGGTTTTTGAACTCCGGCTTTGCGATTTCAGCGCCAAGGCCGGGAGTTTCATTCTGCTGATAAACTGCCAAACCTAAAATAGTTTTTTTGTCATCAGCTATTCCTATAACAATTTTAATTTCAGCCCAAAATCCCTGTCCTTCAAGCGGGAGGGCATAAGCTGTTATATTGCCGTTTTGGGTTACTGTGTAAGCACCTGCTGATTGCTGGTCAGGCGGCTGTACTTTTTCAAGGAAAAGGCTATGCATCTGTATTCCGGACAATTTCTGATTAGGGTCATAAACATTCGGCAAAACGGACAGGATAGCAGTTTCAAAAATTAAAGTTTGATTAGCTTCGACTCTTTTGCTTGTCGCTTGTGTAAGGCCAATTACAATTGCGCTGAAAAAGGCGGTAATGAGGAACATATAAATAACAGGATACCATTTTTTCTCTGTCATTTTGCTTTTCCAGTTTTGTTCTTGGCTTTAATCTCTTTGACGATTTTGTCCATAAGCGGCGCAAACATATTTGCGAATAGTATCGAAAACATCAGGCCGCCATTGAATATTGAAAAATTTCTTATTACAACTGTACAGATAGCTATAATGATGCCGAAGGCAATTTTTGCTTCCTGAGTTCTCGGAGCGCTTATTGGGTCAGTGGCCATAAAAAATGCGCCGAAAAGAAATCCGCCGCCAAGTAAAGCGGCCAGAGCATCGTTGACCGGCTCGACGCCTGACATATAAAGTACCTGATTCAAAACAGCATAGGATATTACTACAGATAGGATAATCGTTCTGTTTGCGGTTTTGGTAATGTAGAGATAAAATCCGCCGATTAAAATAAGCAGGGCACTTGTAACTCCGACAGTTCCGCTGATTCGCCCGAAAAAAAGCTGTTTATAAAAACCTATTCTATTAACTGTTTTTGCATCTTCTCTGGGTTGAGAACCAATAAATAGATTGCCATTTTTTAAATCAGCCATGGGGGTAGCTGAAGTTACAGCGTTGGTTTTGTTTACGGTTGTCCATCTGTCCAAAGCACCCCATTTTTCCTGTGCGACAGGTGCCCAAAGAGCAGTCATTGACAAAGGGAAACAGATATAAACAAAACATCTGCCTGCCATTGCGGGGTTGAAAAAGTTTTTGCCGAAACCTCCGAAGATTTCTTTTGTGAACATAACAGCAAAAACAACGCCAATAATAAGGACATACCAGGGAACTGTAGGGGGCATAATCAGGGCGTAAATGGTTGTCGTAACGAAGACGGATTCGGTAACGGGTTCTTTGCGACTGTTTGTGAAGATATATTCTGTAATAAAGCCGACCAAAGCGGAAACAAAAATCATAACAAGGCTTCGCCAGCCAAAAAAGTAAATGCTTCCTACAACACAGGGGAGAAGAGCGATTAACACTCTTGTCATTATTGCCTGCTTGAGCAAAATTTTAAGTTTTTTCTTTTCCTGCAAGGCCATCACAATCCTTTATTATTATGGCTTTTCTCTTTTATCATAAAGTTTGAATTTTTCAATTTAAAGTTAAATAAAAACTGCCCCAAATAATAATTACTTGGGGCAGCCAGGAGGAGGAAGAAGAAGAAACCTTTATTATATAAAAGATTTATCAAACCTATTATCGCTACCTGTTAAAAGACGTAACCAAATTTTGCGGAGTCGGTTTTTTATTAACTTTCTCAGCTTGCCCGAATAAAGGAGCAATTTCCTTTCGGTAAACAGGTATGTTTTTCGGAGCTGTAATGCCGATTCTTACCTGATTACCATTTATTCTTGCGATTTTCACCTCTATTCCCGAACCGATAATTATGCTCTCATTGAGCTTCCTTGTCAGTACAAGCATCGCAGCCATCCTTTCTTTTAAAATTAAATTATTTAAAATCTTGCCGGTACACAGACCTTTTCAAGTACTTCATGAACTAAATGATCCTGTTCGTCCTGAGTTTTTCTTGCGATATCTCCTATTGACAGAATACCAGTAACGGCTCCGTCATCTCCAAGAACAAGCAGTCTGTGAACCTGCTTTTCTTCCATCAATTGCGCAGCTTCTTCAAGTTCCATATCTTCCGAGCAACTCCATATATCCGTACTCATAGCTTTTTTAACCTGAGTTTTTTGCGGGTCGAGATTCTCAGCGATTATCCTTACTACAATATCTCTGTCCGTGATTATGCCCACAACTTCATCTTCCTTCATAACAGGCAGCACACCCACATCGAACGCTTTCATTTTTTCGGCGGCATTCGTTATAGTCGCTTCAGAACTGACGGTTTCCAAAGGACTGCTCATAATTTCGCTTACTTTCATAACTCACCTCTCATTCAAGAAGAAACGATTTAGAACTTTCACCTCTCATGTGAGATATTTCATATAAAGATCTTTTTGCCAGGCAAGCTGAGTGCCCGCCCCTTCAACAGCCGCAATAAGCAGCGTTTCAGTTATTTCTTCTTTTGTAGCGCCTGCGTCCATCGCTCCTTTCAAATGCGATTCGGTGCAGTGAGGGCAACGGAATGCGCAGGCAAGAGCGACCATCAGCAGCTCTTTTGTCTTTTTATCTAATACTCCTTTGTTCAGACAGGCATCATAAAAATCGTGGAAGCATTTTCCGATCTCCGGCGAATTCGCTTCATACCATGTTGCCTTTGTTTTCGTCATTGTCATAAAAGCTTCTTTCAACTTTACCTGTCAAACGTTTTTAGCGGGGTTTAGATTATCTGTGCGCAGACATATATAAAATAGGGAATCTCCCTAAAAAAATACTCTCATTTACTTAAATGTGATTTTACAGGAAATGGTATGTTAAACTGCGAATTTCAGCTAAAATAAGTAAACTTGTTTTGTGGTTGAAATGTTCGTCGCATGAACGATTTAAGGTTCCGGTGCAGTCATGCCTTCCTGAATAGCATACTTGGTAAGTTTGGCGATGCTGTCTATACCAAGCTTTTCCATCATTCTCAATCGATGGCCTTCGACAGTTTTTGGACTAATATGCAGCATTCGCGCTATTTGTTTAGTTGTTTGACCCTCAGCCAAAAGCTGGAGAACTTCTCTTTCTCTTTCACTTAAAATTGAAAACGCGCTTTGGTCTTTATCGGGCAAACTGACGTATTCTCGGATTATTAAATCACCGACAGATGAGCCTATAAAAGTTTTTCCTCTTAAAATAGTTCTAACCGCTTTTACCAGTTCTTCAAACGGACAATTTTTCAAAAGATATCCGCTTGCTCCTGCTCTGAACATTTCGCGTATATATTTATCGTTAGAATGCATTGACAGACCTAAAACTTTTACCTGTGGACATTCTTTCATGATCCTGTGTGTTGCTTCGATACCGTTAAGATCGGGCATTTCGATATCCATCACAACCAAATCAGGCTGCAATTGTCTGACAAGGTCTAAAGTACTTCGGCCGTCTTTTGCCTGACCGACGATCTCGATATCATCTTCTTCTTTGAAAGATTTTGCCAGGCTCTGGCGTAAAATAGTATGGTCATCGGCCAATACAATTTTTATACTCATATCGATTTGTCCTGTATTGCATTAATACCAAAAGGCACAATCAAATCTACTCTTGTTCCTTTATTTTTAACAGATTTAATTTCAAAACTTCCACCTGTATGTTCGATGCGCTCACGGATATTAAACAAACCAAAACCTTTTGTTTTGTCGGATTTGTCAATTTCCGAAATATCGAATCCAACACCGTCATCTTCAACAGTAACCTGAATATTGTCGCCGACTCTAACAAGTGATACTTTGATGTTTTTGGCTTCAGCATGTTTTGCAATGTTCATCAGAAGTTCACGGATTGAACGGTATAACACAACTTTAAGAGGGATTGTCAATGGTTTATGGTGGTTATCATTTTCAAACTGTCCATTAATTTTTCTTTCATTTGAAAATTTTTCAACCAAATCTTCCACAGCGATTTCAAAACCGATATCATAAAGAATGCTGGGACTAAGATCAAAGCTCAAAGTTCGAGTCTGACTTATCGCTTTATCAAGCTGTTCGGCTATTTCCATTAAAGCATCGCTTTGTTTTTTCGGCAAAGTCTTGCGCATAAACTTCAGCTCTCTTGTAGCGAAAGCCAGAATTTGCCCGACAGAATCGTGTAAATCGCTTGCGATTTTTCGGCGTTCCTGTTCTTCAATCAATTCCATTTTAGCCGGCTCAGAAGAAGCTGGGTTTCAGCTTTTTTCTGTTCGGTGACATCCTGGATGGTACCGACCATTTTTAAAGCTTTGCCTTTTGGGTCGCATTCAACTTCAGCTCTTTTATGAACAAAACGCTGAACCCCATCAGGTCTGATTATGCGATGCTCAATATCGTAGGTTTTGCATTTGGCGATAGATTCCTCAACGGTCTGCTTGACAAGCTGACGGTCTTCAGGATGTACAAATCTCAATAAAGCTTCGAATCTGCGTGCGTACCTGCCTTCAAATTTATCGTGCTCGATCCCGAAAATTCTGTAAGACTCATCAGAAAGCCACAAGCTGTTATTAATTATGTCCCAATCCCAATTACCAAGATGAGCGATTCGCTGTGCTTCGTCAAGTCTGAATTTGATGCGTTTTAAATCGGTTTCCTGCTTTTTGCGCAAGCTGATGTCCTGGAAAATTATTAAAAGCCCTTTTTCAGCTTCATAATCTACCGGCGCAATAGTAACTTCACTTTCTATCAAAGAACGGTCAGTGCGAATAATAGTAACTTCAACCATTCCGATATCATTTTGATTTTTTTGATATCTTTCAATTTTTTCTTTAATAACGGCCAATGAGTCCGGATGAACGAATCGCCAGATGGATTTTCCTATAATCTCCCTCGTACTCGCCGCTTTTAAAATTCTAACAGCCGTTTGGTTTGCGAAAACAATTTTATCAGCCACCACGACACATATCGCCTCTGGTGAAACTTCCACCAGAGTTCTGTATTTTTTTTCGTTTTCCTCCAGAGCTTTCTGTACTTTTATATTCTCAGTTACATTTTTCAGAGATAACGCAAGGAGTTCGACATTACCCGATTCATCGAGAACAGGAACCAGATTCCAGTCCCAGTATGTTACTCCTAATTCGGGATGATCAGGGAATATAAAAGGCATGGCTGCTGCCTGATGAGGTTTTTTAGATTGAACGACTTGACTGTATATCCGCTTATTTTCTTCGCATGTGCAGAACTCAAAATAATTACGTCCAGTAAAATCGGATATATTCCGACCCCATGCGTCGGCGTAAGCCTTGTTTAACCGGATAATGTTGAATTTGCTATCGAGTATTACAAGAGGGTTGATAGAGCCGGAAAAGAACGCATCGAGGTCTCTTGTTTGTTTTTGCAGGGTCAGTTCAGCCTTTTTACGCTGTTCGATTTCGCCGCGGAGAAGGTTAACCACTTCAAGCAGATCAGATGTTTTTTCCTTTACCCGCTTTTCAAGGTCCTGTCGATTTTTGTGAAGTTCATCCTCCATCTTCTTTCGTTGCGTGATATCTATCATTGCAATACGGCAATTAACGGTTTTGCCGCTGTCGTTTGTTATCGGGTCGAGAATAAGCTCAGCAAAAAAATGTTCGGTATCTTTTTCCCGAATCATTTTAAGTTCGCAGCGTCTGGAGGCTCCTGTTTCAAAAACTTCCCTGCGATTCAAATAAAAAATATCCTGACTTTCTTTGCAAATACAAAGTGAGAATGGTTTGTTGAGCAGCTTATTTCTTTCCATTCCGAGCATGGCCGAGGCGTTTAAATTTACTTCGGCAATGGCTCCTTTTCCATCAATAACAAAATAGCCAACAGGTGCGAAATCATGCAAATCGGCGTTTTTATATCGAGACTCTTCCAATTCTATTTGTGCCTTGCGAAGCTCCTCATTCTGCATCTCAAGTTCGATTTGATGAACCAAGAGCCCCGGTGTTATTTTAGTCGATTTTTCAGTCGAATTGTTATGCAGATAAGAATATTTTTTTCTAAATTTATTCTCAGCTTTTTTATGAAGCTCGGTTTTCCTGTCGTTTTCTGTTTTATCGCTGCTCATGTTTTAGAAGAGTTAATAACAAAAACTCTAAATTAACATTTTACATTATACTCTGCTAACCTTTAGTAATATCTCGTGAGAAGTATTTAAACGCAAATTGCTGTGAAAAAACCTGTCCGGATTGCCTCTAACGCTGTAGATATAATGGATTTATTCTTGATGGCAGAAATTTCTATTCCTTTCTTAATTTCTTTTTTATGTCCTGCCATATTCTCACAATTCGTTTGAAAAACATACATTTTTTTACTATAGCAATATGAATATATAGTTATCCACTCGTGGAAAATAACGTGCATCCCTGCGTGATTTTGATGTTCGATTTTATCATTTTGAAAATCTAAATCAATAACATTATGAAAAAAGGTGTATAAAATCCAATATTTTCTGGATAGGTTCTTTACAGGTGTTAAAATGGCAAAAATAGTTAAATTGCTATGGGGAATTTGGAGCCTTGAATTAAGGATTATTCTTATTTTTAACAGGGCAATGATAGTTTTTAATGAAAGAAGGAAAAAATTACAAATTAAGCCTAAATAGACTTTTGTTTGAAGAAGCAATTTTATGATTTTTAAGAACATATTTGTTTACCCAAAATTCCCCGACAATCTGAGACCTTTATTTGAACTTGTTCGCAATTTATGGTGCGTATGGGATTATGATGCGATAAATTTGTTTTACAGAATTGACGGCCTGCTTTTCAGGCAGGTCGAACATAATCCTTTACAATTTCTTAATTCGTTAAGCAGGCAAAAACTTGATGAGCTTTCAAAAGATACAGGTTTTTTGCATGAGCTTGATAAGGTTTGGAAAAAATTTCAGACTTATCTTGGGCATACAACATCATTCAAAGATGAATGTCGATGTTTATATAATCCCGGGCAGGAAGATTTAATCGCATATTTTTCGATGGAATTCGGACTGCATGAATCTGTGCCGATATACGCGGGAGGGCTTGGAGTACTTGCGGGCGATTATCTTAAGGGAGTTTCTGATCTTGACCTTCCGGTTGTGGGCATTGGCTTGTTATACAAATATGGATACTTCAAACAGTTCATCGATTCAAAAGGTCATCAGCAGGAATTTCAGATTCCATTTGAAAATTATCTTATACCTGCAAGGGAAATACATACCCCCGCGGGTATGGCGCTCACAATGAAAATGCTCAACGAGGATATTAAAATTAAATTGTGGGAGATAGATGTAGGGAAAACGAAATTGATTTTGCTGGATACCAATATAGAAGGAAATACGCCTAATGTACGCAGTATAGTCGATGAGTTGTATATATCCGACAGAGAAAAAAGAATTCAGCAGGAAATTCTGATTGGAATGGGTGGCATAAAAGCTCTCGAATTTCTCAATATAAAACCAGCGGTGTATCACCTTAACGAAGGTCATTCGGCTTTCGCAATTATTGCGAGATTATGCAATTTGATGCATGATAGAAAAATATCACTGTCACAGGCCAGGGCAATTATAAGGGCTTCAACAGTTTTCACTACTCACACACCGGTGATTGCTGGTAATGAGCATTTTAAAAACGAACTGGTAAAGAAGTATATACAGCCAAGACTCAAAGATGCATACCTGTCGTATGAAGAAGTGGCGAAATTCGGTTATATTGACAACGATGGGGATGTGTTTTGGATGCCGGCGTTTGCTATAAATTTTTCACGTTATGTAAATTCAGTCTCGATGCAGCATGGTGTTGTAGCGCGTAAAATGTGGGCAAACCTGTTTCCGCAAAGAGCTGATATAGAAATTCCCATCTTCGCTGTAACTAACGGCGTTCACGTATCGTGGATAAGTCCTCCGATTACGGAATTATTTAACAGGTATCTCGGACCTGATTATATACATTGCGGCAGAGAGCGAGAAATATGGAACAGAATATATAATATCCCCGATGAAGAACTATGGGAAGAACATCGCAAAAACAAAAAAGGCTTAATTAATTATATCAGGAGAAAATTCAGCGGGCAGACATCCGATTCAGGATACCTGTTGTCAAACCCATCTGGTCCCAAGCTTTCACTTAATACAGATTATCTGACAATCGTATATGCAAGACGATTTGCTGCTTATAAAAGGCCAACTCTGCTGCTGAGAGATAAGGAAAGGTTTCTTAAGATTTTGACAAATCCATTACGACCGATACAAATGATTTTCGCAGGCAAAGCACATCCGGCAGATCATCAAAGTAAAGCGATGATTAAGGAAGTAATTAATTTCGCAAAAGATAATCAGATTGAAGATCGTGTGATTTTTCTTGAGAATTACGATATGAATACTGCGCGGCATCTGGTCTGGGGAGCGGATGTCTGGCTGAATGTTCCTGTGAGAAATCTTGAGGCCTGCGGAACAAGCGGTATGAAAGCGGCAATGAACGGAGCACTGCATCTCAGTACGCTCGAAGGATGGTGGGAAGAAGGATACAACGGCAGAAATGGATGGGCGATAACTGCCGGCAAACTATACGAAAAACAGGAATTGCAGGATATTGCTGATGCCAATCAGTTGTACGATATGCTTGAGCATGAGGTTTCTGTTTTATATTACGACAGAAATAAAGCTGATGTGCCGCAGGAATGGGTGCGTATGATTAAGGAATCTATATTTTCTGTTTGCCAGAATTTCAATATAAATAGAATGCTATGCGATTATCTGCGTCAATGCTATATGCCTGCGATGCAGGATTCAAGGGAAATGGCAACAGATGATTATAAACTGCTTAAAACAGCGGCGCAACAGGAAAAAGATTTGCTAAAGTATTGGGATTTTATAAAAATTAGTTCATATTCAACGGATATCGACGAAAAAGAAAAGTTAGTCAAAGGTGATATGGTTAACGTGCAATGCGGAGTACAATTGGGTCAAATACCAACGGAAATGCTCAGCGTTGAACTATTTTATATGCTCGATAATAATACGACCTATAAAATTATCCCTATGGATATGACAAGAGCCGAAAACCCGGTCTGTGTATATAAATGCAGCTTTGAAATAGAAGGTTTTGGCTTGCAGGGAATCAATATCCGTGTCAGACCTGCAAACAAAATCATTCAGGATTTGCATCCGGAACTTATCAAATGGGCAGAATAAAAATGCTGTCTAATTCAAAGGCCAATCGTCTGTTCTGAACGATGATGCAGGCAGCAGGGCGGAATTATAAAGATTCGGTGCGGCACAATTGCTCCAGCCGAAACGAACCGCTATCGGTTTTGCTACATCAGGACTTGATACAACAACACTGTTCCCATCAATCATAGCTTTTGCAGGTGTGAATTTTTTGTCCTCTCCTGCAATTGTGAACTCAGTTAGTTCACTTCCTTTAACCATTAAACCGTTTGCGGTATAATCGAAGAAAATTCTGATCTTTGCCCCTTCGATTTTTATTTCCTTATATAAAGGCCCTGAAAAAATGACATCTGTTTTGCCGTAATGTTTGTTTAATGCCCATCTGGCGAGTCTGTCGCCGACATCGTGCTTGTTTCGCGGATGAATATCTTTTTCTTCACCTATATCCATAGTAACGGCCATACCTGTGTTCGGCAGCGAGAGAGTCATCATCTGGGCTTCACGCAAAGCCTGGCTGAAACATGAATCGCCGTATGCCCACGGTGCTATCTGGACATAATAAAACGGAAAATCTCCCTGCCCCCATCTGTTTCTCCAGTTTTGAATCATAGCAGGAAACAGAGTTCGATATTCGATTGGAAAGACAACGTTTCCTTCGCCCTGGTACCAGATGACACCTGCGAATTTAAAAGGTATAAGCGGGGCGATCATGCCATTGAATAAAGCAGTTGGAAAATTCTGACTGATTTTTGTAAACCGAGGCTCATGCCAATCCGTTTTCGGATTTGAAGTTTTGTATTTCCACTCGCCGGCGAGATTTACCAGTTCTTCGGAAGCAGTGGCAATTTTCATATCTTTTGATTCGCCGATAAAGCCGCCATCACCGCCGGTATCTATCACTCGAACAGCAATTATGTTGCGGCCTTTGTTTAAATATCCATAAGGAATTTTGTATGTTCGCTTTACATTGTATCCGATTGTTGTACTGATGTAATGATTGTTAATCCAGACGCTGTCAATATCATCGATTTGGCCAAGATTTATTTCCAGGTTACGCGGAGGATTCTTTTCAAGATTAATTTCTTTTCTGAACCAGACGCTGCCGTGAACGCCTTTGAGCGGACTATTTCCCCACCATGCGGGCTGATTTATCTGCTGCCAATCACTATCGTTAAAATCCTTGTCGAACCATTTATCTTTTATGCCCTGATCTTCATCTTCGATTTTTTTGAGCCAGTCATTAATCATCTGCGCAAAAGCAACGTCGGGGTCTTCGTTGTTGTCTCTTACGCCTGTGATGATGTTTGCGGTATTCTTAAGCCTTTCAAAATTTTTAATCGTATCAAGGTCCATCCAGCATTCGGCTTCAGTTCCTCCCCAGTGCGAAGAAATAAGTCCGATTGGAACATTCAATTCCTCCTGGAGTCTTTTTCCGAAATAATATCCGACGGCTGAAAACCATTGGATATTGTCGCTTGTCGCAGGCAGCCAGGTGTTCCAGGAGCCGATGCAATCGTTTTCTTCGAAAATGGAATATCGTTGTTTTATATCGAATATTCTGATTTTGTCATTATTCGCACGTGAAATATCTGTTCTGCTTCTCTCGGTTCCGAGCCATCCCATTGAAACTTGCATATTAGATTGACCTGAACAAATCCACACTTCTCCGATCAAAATATCGGAAATAGTAATTTCATTGTTCCCTTTAATGTTAATTGAATGAGGTCCGCCTGCCGCCGGGGTAGGTATTTCGACCTTCCAGTTGCCATTGGCGTCTGCGATTGTGGAAATTTCCTGCTGCTGCCAGCTTGGAAGAATCGTTATTTTCTCCTGAGGCAAAGCCCATCCCCAGATTGGTACATTGCTTTTCTGTTGAAGTACCATATGGTCGCAAAAAACAGAAGCCGGCTTTGCATCGGGAAAAGCCTTTGTTGAAAATACTGCTGCAAGAACGCAAACCGTCAAAATCCATTTTTTTATCATTTGTGCCTCAATCAAAAATATTATATAGATGACAAAATAACAGATTAATTATTTTTTTCAATCAAAGGTTTTACAAGGGATGTCCAAAGTTCATATCCCTTTTCATTTATATGCAAACCATCTTCTTTGAAAAGTTCTTTGCGGGGATAACCTGTTTCATCGAGCATTACTTTCGATACATCAACAAAATATATTTCTTTTTGTGTCTTACAATACTCGTTTATGAGTGTGTTTGCTTCTTTCATTTTCGGCCAGTATTTCCATCTGTCTATACTTGGTTTAGTAGATACCACAATAATTCTGGTTTCAGGAAAGGTTTTTCGAATTACAGAGACAAGCACTTTAAAATCTGCAAGCAGCATTTGGGGTGATTTATTGTCGGCAATGTCATTGTCGCCGGCGTAAAAAACTATAGTTTTGGGTTTGTAGGGGAGAATGATATCATCAGCATAATAAACAGAATCACATATATAGGAACCGCCAAAACCTCGATTAATTGTTTTTGTGTCGCTAAACCATTTTTGAGTATCCCAGCCTACAATGCTTGAACTCCCAACAAACAGAACCTCGTTTAAAGGAGGGGGGTTATTTACGTCAATTTCTTTAAATTTTTGAATATTATTTTTCCATCTTTCAGGGTTTTTTACTAATAATGACTCATTATGCAGCTTTTTATCGGAATCAGAAAGGTCGCCACTGCTAAGACAACTGGCGGAACAAAAAGCTAAAACAATGTAAACAATTATAGCCCAAAAGTTTTTGAACCGTGAATGAAACATTTCCAAACTCCTAAAATTGAATATTTTAATTTTGTGCAACTATTTACACAGTCATTTTAACCGCATTTTATAGGAATTTCAAGTTTAAAATAATTTATTTGGCATTAAATTTGTTATTATAAGACATTCAAGTGCAATGATTTACAAATTTAAATGAGATGTTTATTCTTTAAAAAAGCGATTTTTTGTTTGACAAAAGGATGTGAATATGGAAAAATAGGCCTGTGTAAATACTTGCACAAGACCTTATTTGTATCGGAGGGTAAAATTTTGGCAGTAGGTGTATCGAGTTTGAAAGACGTAGCACAAGCGGCAAATGTATCTGTTCCAACAGCTTCACGTATCCTAAGAAAGATAAATCTTACGAGGTTCTCTGAAGAGACTCGCAATAAAGTGTGGGATGCTGCCGCCAAGCTTCGCTATCGTCCAAATATGCTGGTGAAAGGAATTCAAACCGGAACGACTCATACAATAGGAGTTATGGTTCCGCCGTTTGATTCGTATTGGTCATCTATATTATATGGTATTCACGACACTCTTATTACAGTTGATTTTGTTCCGATTAATCTTTGGGTTCGTCATGGAGATAATTTTTCCAGCAGCGGTCCTGTTGACGATTTGGAGCAAATACATAGACTAATTGATAGACGTATTGACGGCGTAATAATGTGGCCGCCAATCACACCTGATTTTTATGCTCACAATGAAGAGCTTACTTCAAGAAATGTTCCTGTATTGACAATTGACCATGAACTGCCGCCGGAATTTGGTGCTGATTCGATAACAACTAATGAAGAACATGGTGCGCAACTTGTAGCAAAACATCTGCTCGATCTTGGTCACAGGCGAATAGCACATTTGGGCGATGTGGGCCTTGAGACATATAGCTGGGCACAGAGACGCAGAATGTTTTTTGAAAAAGAAATAGCCGCTGTTCCGGGTGCTTCCTGTTTCGCTGTAGAAAAAAGGAAGAATGCCGATGGCCTTGAACTTGCCAAGAAAATTCTAACGGCAGACCCAAGGCCGACAGCAGTTTATGCTGCCAGTGATTTGCTTGCACGGTACGTTTATCTTGCTGCTGCGGAACTTAAACTGAGAATTCCCGAAAATGTATCTGTTGTAGGATTCGCTGATTTGGATTTTGCGGCTTATATGATGCCGCCATTAACATCTGTAAGACAGAAAGGTTATGAAGTCGGCAGAAGAGCTGCAAAACTCCTGATAGATCGTATTCAGGGCAAGTTCGCTCAAAACGGCATACAAAGCATAGTAATGAATTGTGAATTGGTCGTGCGTGGTTCCACCGCACCAGCCGCGAAGCAATAACAATTCCTTATAAGCAGAAGAAAAAAATATTAACTTTAGGAGGTAAGTTATGAAGGCAAGAAAAATGATAAAGTATTTTGTAATAGTTTTGATGCTTTGCAGTATTTCGCAGGCAGCGGAATTACTTATTGAGGATTTTGAATCTTACGCTGATTCTATTGAGCTTTCTGCTGTTTGGAAGGAGAGGAATACAGCTGTTGTTGCGTTAAGCCTTGAAACCCTGGAAGCTAAAGACGGCTATAACTCGTTAGTTGTCGATTACAACAGCCGTGTTTCTCCGTACTGGTCTGAGACTTACACTATATACCCTGAAAATCAGGATTGGTCTGCATACAACACTTTGAATGTCTGGGTAAAAGGTTATGTAGGTACTGGTGTTCCGGGACAGACATCTGGTCAGTCAAACGAAAATATGTATGCTGTAATGTATAAACCCAAGCCAGAGTATCCGGATCCAATTAGTCATGACCAGTTGAGTATGTTGGGCAAAGTAGCGGTATACAGAGCTACGCAAATAGCTGATTGGACATTATTGCAATTTAATTTAGCGACTGATTTTGAACCGTTAACAAAAGTTTGCGCTATTGGAATTGGAATATCTCCCTATTCATATGGTCCTGGAGTTGTAAAACTTGATGGCATATCTCTAAGCACTGAAAGCTATGGCGGCATTATTAATGATTTCGAGCGATATGAAAATACAGCACAACTTCAAAGCGCTTTGGATGTCAATGAAGGTAATTCAGTTTGTTCTACAATGGAACTGGCCCTTGCTATTGAAGACGCAAATGTCATATATGGTGACAAGGCTTTGAAATTCTCCTTTGACAATGGCTTGAATCCGTTTTGGTCAAAAGTGATGTTTAGACTACTTTATTCGCGTTCAATAAAGTACGCTTGGGGACCAGCCACATTTAATTACGGCATGAATTACAATCCATTGACTATTAATTTCAAAGTTATGGATGCTGAAGGCAAAATGCAGGTTGCACTTATTGGTGAAGATGGTTTGGCTAAGGCATATTATAAATATAATGATGGTCAGCGCATTACCATAGGCGATTGGGTTCGGTGGGATATTAATCCACAGACTGTATATAATGATCCAGAATCTCTGGGCACAGAGTTGGACGCAATTACCAGGGTAGAAATCCAATTCGTTCCTATTGGC
This sequence comes from Planctomycetes bacterium GWF2_41_51, assembly GCA_001825665.1. Lineage (GTDB taxonomy): Bacteria > Planctomycetota > Phycisphaerae > Sedimentisphaerales > UBA12454 > UBA12454. Next base: position 37,128 of record MHXZ01000061.1, read on the forward strand.
GGAGATGATTATGGCACTGGAATAGTTTATCTGGATGATATTCATTTAAATTATTGCGGCCAAGGTGTCGGTGCTCCGGTTGTCGGAAATTTGAAAGCCGATTTTAATCAGGATTGTGTAATTGGCTTTATGGATTTTGTAGCCTTTGCTGAACATTGGCAGCAAACCGGCTGCACTGCCGGCAATCAATATTGCGGTGGAGCAGATTTCTTAGTCGGGCCTGATGGCGGCGTCCGAGACGGCGTAGTTAACACTGTGGATTTGGACGTAGTTTTTTATCGCTGGTTAGATTGCAATATGCTTTATCAGGGCGATTGCTTCTAAGCGAAAGGTTTTTTGTGACTTTTAAAATAGCTACATCTTTGTTTATATGCTTTTTCATTGTAGCCGGATTGTATGCTGCGGATATTGTGATGAACGCCTCTGATGTGTCGCACCCGTTCTACGGATTTGGCGCACAGGTTTGGCCTGGCGACTCTCGTGTAGAATCGCTGACTACCGGTCTGAACCTTAAATATTTCCGCATAGCACCAGGCGGATGCCCAACACCTCCGACAGATGCGACAGTTGCACAAATGGATGCTTATGTTAGTTCACAATATAACGGCACAGGCAGAGGCAACAATGTTACGGCTTCACTGCAAATGGCTGAAAATCTAAATGTAACAGTTATCTTTGTTAGGTTCGGCGGCCCGTCAGCATGGCTCGGAACCAATAATCGGCTTTTAAGTCTATACTTCGATGATTATGCCAGACTTTGGGCTTCTGAGATTTATTTCTTCAAAAGCCGCGGTTTAAAAATCGATTATGTTGAACTGTTCAATGAGCCGGAAGGCGATTGGAATGTTTTGTGTCCCGGTGCTGATTATAATACATTTGTGAAACTTGTTCGGGCAGAACTCGACAGCAGAGGTCTGACAGATGTCGGTATTGTCGGACCGGGATTGGCGTATCTTTATCATGGCACATCATGGATTGGCTCGCTTGATACTCAGGGTAAAAATGCTTTGGCAGCATGGTCAACGCACGCATGGGATGAGAGCTGGGGTAATACAAGTGCTCTGCCGAGTTTTCTTGATCAGCGGTGGCAAGATTACTTCGGAGCTGCGGTTAATTCAGCCGACCCTCAACATCTTAAACCAGTCATTGTAACCGAATATGCCAGTGGAGTACATACTTTTAATGGTGTTACTTTTGGCACAGATGAGTACGGCGATACCTATCAGTTTGCTCAAAGATGTTACGAAAACACCCTGACTCTGGCCAATAATGGCGCAAACGTTCTTTGTTTCTGGGAAGCGGCGAATCAGAGCTGGCAAAGTCAGCCTATGTATGCTTTTATGCGAATCAATTCGACTTTAAGGCCAACATATTACGCTTTCTCTACGATTGCACCTTATGTCCCTGTGAATTCTATGGTATTAACTAAGACCTGGAACGACCTTGTTATCAGTGCGGCTGGATTTGTTAATGAAGATCGTCTTGTGCTCGCATTCGCCAACAGTTCGGCTAACACCATTATTCGCTCGGTTCAGATTTCCGGCGTTACAACATTGGCAATTACCAATGCATTGGCATTCGAATTCGGCAATGTGATCGATAAGCGGTCGGAAATTTCGTATGATTACACGACTAATTCTATGAATATCAGCTTGCCGCGGGAAAGCACTCTCACCGTTGTAATGTCTCTTGATGAATGTTCGATAAAAACCGGCGGCGATTTAAATGCTGACTGCAAAGTCAATATCGAAGATTTTTCAAAAGTTGCTTCTGATTGGATGACTGATAATCGCAATCCACAAAGCGACATTATTGAAAGTTTTGAATCTTATTCCGACTCCGCTGCATTGATTGCCAGATGGCTGCCTACGGCGAACGTAACTCTAACGCTCGACACCTCTGTCGTCCATATCGGAAGCAAATCTATGAAATATCAATACAACAATGGTATTTCCCCATATTTTTCAAAAGCTTCACATACGCTTGTTGGCGGCGGTTCAGGTGTTGACTGGTCGAATTATGACACCCTGACCCTTTGGTTTAAATGTACCGCGGCAAAAGAGCCGCTGCAGGTGAATATCGTTAATAAAAACGGTGTTAATGTTTTAAATGTTCCCTATGGTACTCCGAGCATTGGCGACTGGATAAGATGGGACATTGATTTAACACCGACTGCCGCAAGTGAAATAACACAAATTGGCCGTGTTGATATTTTCTTTACCGCCAACCAATACGGTGCAGGGACTGTTTACATTGATGATATTTCAGTTTCAAATTCGGAATTACTGGCCTGCTCACAAATGATTGAAAATGACGTTAATCAAGATTGTTCTGTAAATTTGAAAGATATAAAAATTATCGGTGATAATTGGCTCGATTGTACGTTAATCGAGCAGTCTGATTGTTGGTAAAAGTAAAAATGTAAAGTTTGGAAATTTTTTTATTAACCCCTTTTTTTGGAGGACAAAACATGAGAAGAAGTTTAAGTTTATTGTTGGTGTTGGTTGTAGCGGCGTTGAGCCAGGCTGAAATCATTCAGATTGACAACTTTGAATCGTATACTAATACGATTGCATTGAAAACTGAATGGGCAAATACAGCTAATGTGACTCTGACGCTGGATACAGCAGAAGTTCATGGCGGCGCAAAATCAATGAAATATGCTTACAACAACGGGGCCAATCCCTGGTATGCAAAAGCAGAATATAATTTGAATGAAGTTGAGGACTGGACCGGCACAACAAGCGTTAATTTTTGGTACAAAGTAACAGCTAAAAAAGAACCAATGTGGATTAAGCTTGTCGTAGATGGTGGTAATGCTTATCAGAAGAATTTTGGTTCCGTATCAGTGGGAGATTGGACAGAAGGCGTATTGGATTTAACACAGCCGGATTCTTATGGCAACACTTTAACAGCTTATCAAATTTCGCATATCGGAAGAATTGACATTGTTTTTTCCGCTGTGAACTATGGCGCAGGCACAGTTTACTTCGATGATTTTACACGTACTGTTCCGGAACCTGCAACAGTTGCTCTGCTTAGCCTTGGCGGACTTTTATTAAGAAGACGTAAATAAATTTTACGAATGTATGAAGCGCCGGGTTTCGGCTCGGCGCTTTTCTTTAAAAAGCAAAAATATGATTGAAAGAGATTTAAGGAATTGTTTATGAGAACCGGCAAAAAAGCATTTACATTAGTTGAGTTATTGGTAGTAATTTCGATAATAGCTCTGCTTCTTGCAGTACTGATGCCTGCTTTGAGTCGGGCAAGACTCATGGCTGAAAGAGTTGTTGATGCTGCTCGTGAGAAAGATGCATACACCGCATTCTTGGCATATTCGTCTATGGAGAACGACGGTAAACTGCCTATCGGAGCCATGGGCAAGGGCTCCACCGAAGATTATACTATATATTTCACTGGTACAAAGTGGAGTATGCTCAATTATGTAACCGAGGCAACCTGGAAATCTGTAAAGAGACATATAAAGGATACCAGAACTTTAATGTGCAACAGTTTTCTGAAAACCAAGGCTGTGCGGGAAGACGAAAATTTTCAAAAAGGTGACGGCGGACCGTATGTTCCTAAAGACAGTACCTGGAACCCGCCTGCTTATAAATTGGGATTTAACTATCATGGCGGTCACTTTGCAGAGAAATGGCCCACTCCAAGAAACACACTAACAAAAACTTGGGTCTCGCCATATAGAATTACAGATAAAGGCAATCTCGTGCTGTTTAGTTGTATGATTACGATGTCTGATTCCTATTATGGCACATTTATAGCGCATTCCGCAAAAGGTGCTATTACAGGGAAAGTCGCGCAGGATCCAAAAAAACTTTCATTAAACAGTGGATCAAATATTACATATCTCGACGGATCTGTTAAATGGAAAGCTCTTAAAGATATGGAGAGATATCACAGAGCTAAAAACTTCGGCAGTAATTATGCTGTGGATCCTGGTACCGTTACTTCATTCGGATATTGGTAATAGGCATTGTGAAGCAGAAATCATTTGATATTTATATGTAAACAATTAAAAGTTAAATGGCGTCGAGGGAACACAAAATCGGCGCCATCTTTGTTTCGAGCCGGAGGCAATTATGAAATATTTAGGGATGCCGGATTATCTTATCATAGGCGCGTATTTTCTTTCGCTGATAGTCTTGGGTTTATACCTGAGCAGGAAAGCTTCTTCGAGCCTTGATGATTATTTTTTGGCAGGCCGAAAATTGCCTTGGTGGGTTTTAGGTGTCGGCGGAATGGGGTGGTCAGTAGATATAGCGGGAACAATGCTTATCGTTTCGCTGCTTTATTTGCTTGGTCCCCGCAGCTTGTTTATCGAATTCCGCGGCGGAGTTCCGCTCGGCCTTGTTTTTACAATGATATGGACAGGCAAATGGCACAGGCGCAGCGGCTGTATGACTGGCGCTGAATGGATGTCTTTCAGATTCGGTAACTGCTTCGGGGCAAATTTTGCTCGAATCGCAAAGGTAATCGCCTTGCTTGTTTTCACAATCGGAATGCTCGTCTATATGATAAAGGGTGTCGGACTATTCTTTGCAATGTTTATTCCTCTTACACCTTTTCAGTGCTCTCTTATTATGATTGGCTTAACAACTCTTTATACCATCGCATCGGGTTTTTATGGAGTTGTATTCAGCGATTTACTCCAGTGCGGACTTGTTTTGGCAGGTATGGCATTTATCACTGTATTGGCTGTACTTAAAATTGCAAACGCAGGCGGCGATTTAAGCGGTATTACTGAAACTGTTACAGGATGCAGCCAATGGTTGACCTCCTTCCCTCAACAGTTCGCGAATATGCCGAAAGGTTACGAAGTTTACGAGTCGCTGTTTATGTTTACTATCTTTCTGCTGCTTCGAAATATTATTATGGGTTTCGGCACCGGCGACGACCCTCATTATTTCGCAGCAAAAAATGAACGCGAATGCGGCAAAGTCGCATGTCTGTGGATGTCGCTAAGTACATTTCGCTGGCCGATGATGATTAGTTATGCAATTCTGGGAATATTTATAGTCAAGGATATGTTTCCAGACCATGCGGTTCTCGCTCAAGCTGCGATACTTATTAAACAACAGCTCGGTAATGTTACACCCGGGCAATGGGCAGATGCACTTGCGAACATAATGAATAATCCGGCAGCTTATCCTGCCGAATTTATAGAAAGTCTAAAAAGTATGTTAGGGAGCAATTGGGGCGAAAGACTTCATTTGCTCAGTTATGATGGAACTGTCAACGCCGAGAGAATAATGCCTGCTGTTCTTCTATATTCGATTCCATCCGGATTCAGAGGACTTATTTTTGTATCGCTGCTTGCCGCGGAAATGTCCACTTTTGATATTACTATCAACAAAGCGGCATCATTTTTCACTAAAGATATATATCAAAGATATCTCCGTCCTGCGGCAGTAAACAGAGAATTGATGTGGGCGACTTATTTATTTACTATCGCACTTGTCGCAAGCGGTTTTGCAATGGCTTATTCCGTGAAGAATATAAATGATATATGGGGCTGGATTACAATGGGACTTGTTTCAGGCTTATCTGTTCCTTCGCTGCTGAAAATGTATTGGTGGCGATTTAACGGTGGCGGTTTTGCAATCGGTACTATGGCTGGAACATTTGGTGCAGTTGCGCAAAGGCTGTTTTGGCCGCAGCTTCCTGAACAATGGCAGTTTGTATCTTTGACCCTTTTTGCAGGTGTTTGCTCGATTATCGGCACTTATCTTACGAAACCGACAGAAAAACAGGTTTTAGAGAATTTTTATAGGATTACGAGACCTTTTGGTTTTTGGAATCCTCTGCTTCATATTCTACCTGAAGACATCAGGACAAAAATGAAGAAAGAGCACAAAAACGATTTGCTTGCTGTTCCGTTTGTGGGAATATGGCTTGTAACGATGTTTCTGATGCCAATGCAATTGATTATAAAACAGTATAAGGCTTTTAATATTTCACTTGGTCTTTTTGTTTTAAGCATTATCTTTATATATATTTTCTGGTACAAAAATCTTCCATCCGTTGAGGATGTTAGAATAACAGAGAAACACCTGGAAAATCAAAATATTAAACAGGAAGAAATTGTTTGTGAAAAAAACTGATTTCATATTTTGCTTTTATGTTTTCTTTTTCTATCTGGCCGCATTGTCTTCAACGGCTATAGGGGGCTACTCTGTCGCTGTGATGGAAAATGACAAAACAGCGGATAACCTGCTTTCTGCATTGAATTCAGATTTTAAAGTCGATTCGATTGCATACAGCAATTTTAATAAATTAAGTAATTACGATTGTCTTATCATTTCGGATAATATCAGCCTCTCTGACGTTCAGCAGAAAAAATTATTGAACTTCCTCAAATCGGGAAAAGATTTAGTCCTGCTGGGCGCGAAAGATATTAACCTCCCCCAGTTGCCTGTTTTCGAACGGCGAGAAATTTATTATTATAAAAAAACAACTGGTATAGTATCGTATAATAATCAAAAAGTCACAAAGTCTAAAATAAACATGAAGGGTGATTTTTCCGGTACATCCGCCATCGCATTCGAATATCCCGAAGTATCACGATATGTTCCTTTGTTAGCTGTCAAAGATAAATATTCGCGAAATAGCGGTTTTGCAGCCGGCCTATTAGTTAACTATGCAGGTGAATTTGAAAACAGCAGTTGGCTCTTGTTCGGAGTTGATTCGAAAGATTTTTACGCAAGCGATGAATTTGTGAATATCACAGTTGAAGTAATTAATAAAATTAAAAACAAAAATTTTGCATTAGATTTTAGAAAAGAAGATAAGGCTGATAAAAACACATATTTGCCAATATCCTCACCTGCACCCACTGATTTTATAAGACTAAGTAGTGATAAAAAACATTTTATATTGCCAAACGGAAAAAAGTTTTTCGCTTTAGGTTGCAACTATATTGGTCCTTTTGAAAGAAAAACCGAATACGGCGAAGATTACTATAATGCAAAACGTCTCGAACAGGATTTTCAAAAGGCAAAAGAAGCAGGCATTAATTCCTTTAGATTTTGGAACGTTCGTATCGACCAATACCCTGAGAGATTTAAAACTATAATAGAGTTGGCGAGGAAATACCAAATTTATTTAATTTTGCAGCCTCGTGAGCATCCTCTGCCTACCGATAAAAAACAAATGAAATTGTTCCGGAGAAATGCTTCTGTAGTTAATGATGAGACCATCGCTTTGGGATACGACCTGATGAACGAACCTTACATTACTATGGTTGGTTCGACAAGTGTGAATGGCAGAAAAACTGAGATATTACAGCATAAAGTATATGAAAACTATTCTGATGATTATTTTGATAGAAAATGGGTTGATGATATTGTTGCTAATCCAGGTGGCTGGCCGGAACTTGGAAAATGGATAAAAGGCAAAGATGCCAAAAATCTTTACGCCGCTCATTCGATGTTAAGAAATTATATTGAAAAATACAATCCTGCAACGGACTACTCCACCCTTTACGGCTTAGATGGCGAATTGCCAATAGAACCGGAATATGAAAATTTCATAGCGTCTGTTGATAAAACTTTCGCTGACTGGATACTTTTTCATAAAAAGTCTATAGAACAATTCGGTAAAAACCATTTTATATCAGTCGGCTATAATACCTCATTGGCGGCTCTTCCATGTAATAATCTTCTCGATTTCGCATCACATCATATCTATCAGATGCCTTATTCCTATGAAGATGTAATGAAAAGCGTAACAACTTTCGACCGTTTAAGAGCTTTTTGGCCCGACAAACCAATTACTCTCGGCGAATTTGGTTTCTCAGGCGGCTTAAAAATGCCTGATGGAAAGTATCTCGGTCAGGACGCTGCAAGTGTTGCTGAGATGATTGTATATTTATATGCTTTCGCAAATGATTACTCAGGCGCTTATCTTTGGATGCTTTCAGAATGGCCTCTTGCGAATATGAGATATAATGCTCCCTGGATATCAGATGACAGGCAGGTTTACGAATCGCAATTTGGAATGTATTACTATGATGGTACTCCGCAGGGCCATCCAAAACCAATAGCTTACGCGACTAAATTCTTCCGTGAATATATTGATTCTCACAATCCGGGTGATGGCAAGCTGGACATAATTCACGCAGATACACCTACGAAGACAGGATATGTTTTTTCGGATGCAGACGCTTTGTTTGTAGGTAACACAAAATACGATTCCAAATGTTTGAAGTTCTACAGCTCATCACCTGTTAACGTAATGTTGAAATGGAACTCGGATGAATTAAAAATTATGGCTACGAAGGATATAGAAGTAAAATTAAATATGGCAGAGTTTGGTTTTTCAAAAAACAATGTTTTAAACGCGGACAGCTTATATGACTCTTTTGAAAAAACCGATGACTCAATTAAAATTAAATTACTTAAAGGAAATATTGTAACATTTACTGGAAAAAAGAAATAATGAAACTGACAAGATACGAAAATAATCCTATTCTCTCTCCTAATTCTGTCAACGCATGGGAAAATCTGGTTACTACTAATCCGGCGGCATGGTATGACTCTGACATTGGCGAAGTAAAGCTGATATATCGTGCTGCCGGCGATGATGATAAACATTATGTTCATCTTGGTTTGGCGACGAGTAAAAACGGTTATGATTTTGTTCGTAAAAATGGTAAACCAATTGTTTCGCCGATTAAAGATGTCGGTGCAGGCTGTATTGAGGATCCGCGCGTAATAAAGATGGACGGCTGTTACTATATTACTTTTGCATTTAGACCTTTTGCTCCGGGCAAGTATTGGATACCCGAAGATCTTCGAAAATACAGTCCTCCGGTTCTGAATAATAGTTATCCAAGGTTTTTACGTGAAAATCTTTCCGGCACGGGTTTGCTTGTTTCGCCTGATTTAAACGAGTTTACTTATGCAGGTATGCTTACGAACCCGTCATTTGATGATCGTGATGTTATAATTTTCCCTGAAAAAATCAAAGGCAAATATGTTACTCTTCATCGCCCGATGGAGTGGTGCGGGAAACAGTATGGAACCGATTATCCCGCTATGTGGATAGCTTTTTCAGATGATTTACTGGGCTGGAAAGACATCAAACTTCTTGCTAAAGGAAAATACGACTGGGAACAAAAAATTGGCGGCTCTACGCCTCCAATTAAAACTAAAGATGGCTGGCTTGTTATTTACCATGCTGTAGGTAAAGATAGATTTTACCGTGTAGGCGCTATGCTGCTCGATCTCGAAAATCCTATGAAAATTCTTCATAGAAGTCCTGACTGGCTTTTACAGCCGGAAAAAACCTACGAAACACAAGGCCTTTATAATGGCGTAATTTTCCCTTGCGGGAATGTTGTTATTGATGGTAAATTATTTGTTTATTACGGCGGCGCAGACAAATATGTGGGTCTTGCAACCTGCGAACTTGATGAATTACTTGACTATTTATGTACATGTTCTGATTGAATGAGGTATACAATGAGTGACGGACTTGCAAATACAATTAATGATATCTTAAAAAAGAAAAAAGAAACTGCGATAAAATCTATCCCATGGGAAGAACGTCCGGCCGGCTGCACTGATATAGTCTGGCGTTCACAAAGGAATCCTATTATACCGCGTAATTTGCTGCCGAAATCGAACAGCATTTTTAATAGTGCGGTTGTGCGATTTGGCCAGGGTTTCGCTGGTGTTTTTCGCTGTGATGATAAAATGAGAAATATGCAGCTTCATGTGGGCATTAGCGATGACGGAATCAAATGGCACATAGAATCTGAAAGATTAAAATTCAAATGCAAAGATAATAATCTCGGCAATTGGGAGTTCGGCTATGACCCGCGCGTTTGCTGGATAGAAGACCGTTATTATGTAACATGGTGCAATGGTTATCATGGGCCGACAATAGGAATGGCGTACACTAATGATTTCATTGATTTCCATCAATTGGAGAACGCATTCCTGCCGTTCAATAGGAATGGTGTGCTTTTTCCGCGTAAAATCAAAGGCGAGTATGCTATGCTTTCGCGTCCGAGCGACAATGGTCACACTCCCTTCGGTGATATTTTTTATAGCCAAAGCCCAAATATGATTCACTGGGGCAGGCATCGATTTGTTATGGGTACGACATCAGGTTGGCAGGCAACTAAAATTGGAGCAGGTCCGATTCCTATCGAAACCCCCCAGGGATGGCTGCTGTTTTATCATGGTGTTTTGACAAGCTGCAATGGTTTTGTTTACAGTATGGGTGCTGCGTTACTCGATTTGGACGAACCATGGAAAGTTCTCGCCAGAACTTCCTCCTATTTGCTCTCACCTCAGCAAAATTATGAATGCGTCGGTGATGTGCCTAATGTCGTATTTCCCTGTGCGGCTTTGTATGATGAACCTACAGGCCGAATAGCCGTTTATTATGGCGGTGCAGACACTGTTACGTGTTTGGCATTTTGCAAAATAGAAGAGGTATTGCAATTTCTTAAAGAAGATAATTGTATTAAATAGAAGAAAATAAAAAAGGCGGGCAATGCAAACATTACCCGCCTGGAATTTTAATCCATAATCAGCTTCAACTGTTAAAATTATTGAATCGGTCATCACTATTATTGTCATCCATCGGAATAGCAGCCTTTACGGTTTTGGCTTTTGCAGAGAATTTTGTTTCTGTTTTTTTGCCTGTGCCGCTGGCTATATGATGAATCGTATGGTCAAAACTTGTCAATTTATGTGTCTGTTTTGATGCAGACTGATGAGCTTTCTCCCTGAAGTTGCTCTGCTGATTATTTACCGAAGCTCCGCCGACAAGATTTACCAGCTCTTGTACTATGCTGTTCATCTGTTCAGCCTGAGCACTAAGCTCTTCCGATGCGCTCGCTGATTCCTCAGCATTAGCGGCATTCTGCTGCGTTACTTTATCCATCTGTGCGACAGCGGTATTGACCTGATCAATGCCCTGTGCCTGTTCAGATGAAGCCGCGGCTATCTCACCAACCAAGTCAGTTGTTTTGCCGATGCCCTGTACTATCTCTTCAAGAACTTTGCCGACTTCTGTTGCTATATCAACGCCGTTCTTTGAATTCTTTACAGATTCTTCAATCATATTGGCAGTATTCTTTGCTGCTTCCGCTGACCTCATAGCTAAGTTGCGTACTTCTTCAGCGACAACTGCAAAGCCCTTACCAGCTTCGCCTGCACGAGCCGCTTCAACTGCCGCATTAAGAGCAAGAAGGTTGGTCTGGAAAGCTATTTCATCGATGACTTTAATAATCTTTGCTGTTTCATCAGATGATTTTTGTATATCCTTAATCGCGCTGCTCATTCTGTTCATAGCTTCCATGCCTTCGTTAGCTGCTTTACGTGCTTCCGCTGCGAGAGTATTTGCCTGCTGAGCATTGTCAGCATTTTGTTTTGTCATTGAAGACATCTCTTCAAGACTTGAAGATGTTTCCTCAAGACCTGCCGCCTGCTCTGTAGCTCCTTCAGCAAGAGACTGCGAAGCGCTCGATACCTGACCCGATGCCGAAGCAACCTGTTCAGACCCTTCAGTAAGAGCATTAATGATTTTTTTCAAAGCTGATATTATTCCTTTACCTATGAAAAAGGCTAAAACCGAACCTAATATAACAGCCGCAATAGATATTGTACTCACACTATTTCTTGTGTAACTGGCCGATGAAAGCATGCCCTGATTTGTTTGTTCCACTACCTGTGATACGCATCCATTTGCTTTACGGAGCAGTTCCTGAATCTTTGCAAGGTTTGGCATTGTCTGAGTTACAAATATTTGATTGGCTTTAACCGTGCCGGTCAATGTATTCTCTGTTGCTTCTTTCATCTCATCCAGATGTTTCAATGTTTCATGCAGGAGCGGCAAAGTTTTTTCATTCAATACCTTTTTAGCTTGAATTTTGCCGTCTTCACCTTCACCAATAAACTTGCAGATATCTGCCGCTGATTTATGAAGGCTGCTATGGTTTGATGTCATCTCATCCCATGCACGTTTGAATTCAGCAGATCCATTAGTATATGCATTACGAGCCTGCTCACTGGAAAGCCATTTGCCTAATCCGCACTTTGTTGGGTCCGTTTCAACGGTTAAAGAGGTTTTATTCTCTAAAAAACTGTCACGGATTGTATTAGCCCAATGCAGATGGTCAACTTGACGAGCAGCTAAAATTCCCGGCAATGCAGTATCTGCTCGGTGAAAATGAGTTTTGATACCTACTGCCGAAGTATGTAGATTAGCATGATAACCCTCGATTTCTCTCAAAATAGGAGCTAATTCGGGAATATCTTTTTCTGCTTCTGTACGGCTGTCGCTGTATAACCATTTGCCAAATGCACATTTATGATCATCGGTTTCAACATTAAGTTCTATTATTTTATCATTTGTGAATAATTGACTGACCTTACCGGCCCAATTAAGGTGATCAACTTCTTTGGCGGTAAGATTCGCAATTAATTCATTCTTACTGATCACATCCTTTGCATTATTGCTTATGCAGTTAACGCCAACAAATGACAATGTGCCTGTAATGGTCAGTAAAATCAGAATTATTCCAAAACCCAATCCTATTTTTTTACCTATTGTCAAAGACTTAAACATTTTATTCTCCTAATTTTATAAAGAATTTAGTACCCAAAAGATGCATTCTCTTTGTCGCGCCTTGTTTTTCTCGGCTTATCTGCTTAAGAACTTTATGACGGAAAGTACCAGATTTATCAATATTCTCGAAATAATCAGATGACTTATTTTGTACGCACAGTTTTTAAAAGGAAAATCTATACTGAAAAAGTCTTTTAATTGATAGTTTTAGCTAAAGTATTTTATTATTTAGCCGAAAACAGGTTAGGCACTATTGTTACTTTAAATACTTAGTAACAAAAATACGGAGAAGTAAATATGTCTAAATCGTTAATGATAGTAGATGATTCGGCGACTATGCGTAAGATAATTATGCGCACGGTTCGTATGTCAGGGCTTGAATTCGAGAGAACTGAAGAGGCGGGCAACGGGGCTGAAGCAATTGAAAAGCTCAAAACCGCGCCAGTTGATTTGGTTCTTTGCGATGTAAACATGCCTGAAATGAGCGGACTTGAAATGGTAAAAAAGATTCGCACGGAGTTGAAAATCTGCGAAGGCACCAAAATTATTATGGTGTCAACGGAAAGTTCGCAGGAGCTTATTGATGGCGTAATTGCCGATGGCGCAAATGGTTTTATCACAAAACCGTTCACTCCTGAAAAATTCCAGGAAAAGCTGACACCTTTTATGAACTAATTCGATGTTTTGCAACCTTCAAATGAAAGTGAGGATTTCTAATGGTTGAGCAAATATGCTTTAACACGGTTTTGTTAGACAGCGCAAAGGAAATATTTAGTACTATGGTCTTTATGGACCTTGTTGAAATAACAGAACCCGATGTCAAAATAGACCGTGCATTGCTGGGTTCGATAACATTCAAAGGAGGCCTGGAAGGCTGCCTGGGAATATGCTGCGATGTACAATGCGCAAGAGCTATTGCGGTAAATATGCTTGGAATGGACTCAGACAGCGAATTGACAGAAGAAGGTACTTGCGATGCCATCGGTGAAATAGTTAATATGATTATGGGCGGCGTAAAATCACGAATACTCAAAGATGTCGGAAATCTCGAAGTTTCGATACCATCAGTTGTAAGCGGCAATAACCTTAATAGTTTAGAACATAAATCAATAAGGGTAACAATCCCAATTAACATTGACGATAAATATGCCGCTGAATTGAGTCTGTTGTATCGCGAAAGTATATAAACTCTTATATAACTATGGTTTAAAAAAATGGCAGTATCCCAAACTGAAGCCAAAGCACAATCGATAGAACTTGCTACGCAAGCGTTCGAAGCTTTTTGTGATGACATTTCCGGTATGTTCGGTATTGATATGAAATGTTCGCAGAAGGGCATAAGTACCGAAACTGTTAAAAGTCTAAGTAAAAAATTTAAAAAACTGGCGGCAGTTACTTTTGTTAAAACAAATGGTGTTTTAGATGGTATTTTTAATTTAGTTTTTGACCAGGGCGGAATGTTTACGCTGGCGGGCATAATTGTGATGCTGCCAAAGCAGAAAATTATCGATACTATAAAACGCGGTTCTGATAAAGAAGCGATGGAAATGACAGATACCATCAAAGAAGTGGGAAATCTGCTGGTGGGGAGCTGGGACAGGGTTTTTAGAGAAGGAATGGAAGGGCATGGCCATTTTCTTCAAACCAATACGTTTATTGGGAATCCGTGGGAAGGGTCAAAAGATAAAATAGGCATTTCCGAGACCGAAGAATTCTCATTCGTTTCTTATGAAATAACAGTCGATGATTATCCGCCATTCAGCTGCGGAGTTATTTATCCGGAAGCAATTTTTGGAACGGCAGAAGTACAGACACCACAAGCAGTTATAGAAGCGAAAAAGGAAGAAAAACCTGCTGCGGAAGTTCAAAAACCAGCGGCGGAACCAAAACCAACTGCGCCACCGGAGCGAAAACCGGTTGCGGAAGTTAAGCCGGAAGAGAAAAAACCTGCTGCGGCACCAGAGCAAAAACCGGCAGCTGCGCCAGAGCCAAAACTGGCGGAAACAGTAGCGCCACCTGTAAAAGAGGAAGCTGCGCAACCTGTTGCTAATAAAGAACCTGTGTTAGGGCCTGTTTCCGAAACTATACAGAAAATGGTAAAATCGACTTCGGCAGGGGAGAACGGGTCAGTATCGTTAAACCTGTGCGCAAAACAATTTATGCAGACAAATATATTGTGGGGAAAGGGCGATGACAGCGTTCAGCAGGCAATGGATAAAATGCAGCAAGTCCAGGCCAGCTATATACTTATAGGTGAGCAAGGCGTCGCCGAGGGGATCGTGTCAACGTACGATATAGCCTCGGCGGTGAGCATTTATCTGAGGCCGGTGTTTGCGAAATGGAGACGGCCAACCGATGATGCGACACTGCAAATAAAATTGAAATGGATAATGACAAGGCCTGTAAGTACAGTAAACGCAGATACTTCCATTTCAGCAGTGATGGAGAAAATGTGTCAAACCGGGCTGCACTGCCTGCCAGTAACAGAGAATGGGAAAGCAGTCGGACTTATCACAATGTTCGATGTTTTTAAGTCAATTCTTAACACACAAAAATAAGCAAGAACGCGCAAGTTTTTACCTTTGTTTTTGAGCTAAAAACGCAGTTTGCACGTCGAATGCAAAAAATTATGTTTTCCACGCAAAATAAAGACTTATGGCAGTTTTTTAAACATTAAGTCCCTGGAATCGCAGGCATTTATAACTAATTTGCTAAAAATGAACAATTTTGCAAAAATTTGATTCGATTTTGATAAAAAATTGAAAAAAATGGTATGAAAAGTATATCAAAATGAAGCGTTTTCTGTAGAGGTTCAGGGTCTTTAATAGCCTACATTTGATGCATCTGACGATTTTTGACGCAGATTGCGCAGTTCCGGGTACTAATTTCGGACAATTTTTAACCGCGAATAAACGCTAATTTTTTTTCACCACGAAGCGAAGAAGGACCACGAAGATTTTTTAAAACACAGATTTCGCAGATGACGCTGATTTACACTGTTGATAATTTGCTTTAAGGCGTGTTCTGCGAACACATAAAAAAATTAAAAATAACCCTTCCGCAAGCAAGCTTGCTCCAGTGTTATCTTTTTAATTTTTTAGCCTTGCAGGCTTTGCCTTAAAGCAAAATGATGCGGCCGTAACGGCAGCAGCTAAAGATAAGTGAAAAGTTAATAGTGAATAGTGGAAACTCGGGGAAGCCGAGAGTTTTTTTAAAGCAGGCATATTAAAACGAAAAACATCAATCTTAACTCAATAAGATATTTAGAATGTTTAAGAGAAAAAAACATATTGAGATTGAATAAATTGAGGATATAATTAATCGAGAGAGAGGGAGGTTATAATGAAAATTGTTCGAAATGTAATTGTCATAATTTTAACCATAACCGCTATATCCATAGCGGAGGTTAATTCCATTCCAAAAAAAGCGCCGATACAAATTCTACCACACAAACAGCACCAATTGCTGCAACACCTCCCATAAGTGTACAACAGAATACACCGAATGAAGAAGTTGTGAAAGCACAACAGCAGCAGGAGATAAATCAATTGAAGATGGACTATTCTCTACAGGAAAAAGTTGTCAATGCTTATGAAAAATCTATAAATGATTTAAAATGAGCATGGGAATAATTATTGGTCTTGTCGGTGCTTTTGTTGGTGTTATGACTTTTAAAAATACAAGGGAATATCGTGAGGCAATACAAGAGACCAAGGAAGCAGCAAAAGAGGCTGAAAAGGCTGCTGATAAAGCCAGAGACTGGGAAATAAAAGCCCAGAAAACATTTAATGAAATTGATATGGCAGTAGTAACAAAGCTCAATGAGATCGAGAAACGTGGTAATCAAGTTATTGAAACTAAGGCTAAAGAAGCAATTGATCAGATAAACAAGAAGGCAGAGGAAGAACGTAAGAAGAGCCAAGAAGAAGCGAAAAAACAAAGAAAAATATCTGAATTATGGAATGAAGGATTACGCGCCAAAAAAGAAAAAAGATATGAAGATTCCTACAAGTGCTGGCAGGAAATGATTTCAATTAAATCAGATATGCACGAGGCTTGGAATAACTGGGGCATTGCGCTTTTGGATCACGCTCGAAGGAAAGAGGGTGGCGAGGCAGATAATTTATTTGCGGAGTCATATACAAAATTTCAAGAGGCAGTAAAGATTAAGCCTGACAAGCACGAGGCTTGGTGTAACTGGGGCAATGCGCTTTTGAATCAGGCTAAGAAAAATGACGGAGTAGAGAAACAAAAGCTTTTACAGGAAGCTAAAGAAAAATATTTAAGAGCAGTAAAAATGAAAAGAGGTGCAGAGGTATATAATCTTGCCTGTATAGCAGCAATAGAAGAAAATGAAGAAGATTGTAAGAGATGGCTAAAAATAGGTGAAGAAGCAGGGGAATTGGCGCCGAGAGAACATGCAATGAAAGACGAGGACCTTAAAGCTTATTGGGACAAGGATTGGTTTCAAGCAATAAAATGGAAAGAGGGAAAATAAACATGGATGATAAAACAAATATATAAAAAAAGTTATTCAAAAATGTTACCGACAGATTGATTGTATTCAAATTCATAATAAAGAATTAAGTCGACAACTTCTAAATGAAAAATTAGCGGAAGCTGCGAAAGATTTGGGCGGCAGGGAAATTGAGATTGCTTCGGCTGCGGCCCCCCTCTGATTTTGTTTTCGAGTTTCCGCTGCGCTCCAACCCCGCTTTGCTTATGGGTTTTCGCTGCGCTCCAACCCCGCTTTGCTTATGGGTTTTCGCTGCGCTCCAACAAAATCCTGAGGAATCGGGGACTTCGTTCGCAATGATTTTATGAAAGCGTGTGTCTCCTTTTGCGGGTATTATACCCCAAAAGAAAACTTTTTTATTCGCGGCAACAAGCCGT
>MHXZ01000062.1 GCA_001825665.1 Planctomycetes bacterium GWF2_41_51
GCATGGGCGGCGAGATGTACATAGCCAATGACAGCGCAAGCGCATCAGGCAACACAGGTCAAGGCACGCTCGAGTTTAATGTAGTCAATGGCGATGTCAGTAGAATTCAGGTACTCAAGACGATCATTGATTCTCAAAATGAAGAAGCGGCAATTGCGACTTTACTTGTTTCGGGTACGGGCAGTGCACCAATAGCAGACATTATCTTAGTTGAAAACACGGGTATCGATGCAGTAGTCGGCGCATTTGATAATGCGGGCGAAGGCGCACAGTTCAATGTCGGCGGAGTTATGATGACATTGACATATCAGTATATCGCAGGCGTAGACGGGATAGCTAATGATATCGCATTGGTTATTCCAGAACCGGCAACACTTGCGTTGCTGGGACTTGGCTTATTTGCTATTAGGCGCAAAAAATAAGTCAAAAAAGTTTGATTTTAATCTCAGGGCCGAAAACTAAAGGTCGGCCCTGAGTGATTTTATTTTTTATAGCCCGATCTTTAAAAAGTAAATGTTTGATATTGAGGAATTCTGATTAACACTCCTAAAATAATAATTAGCTATAATCATTTTATATATTTTTGTTTTTATTTGTAATGGAGAGTTAAGTTGAAACAGAAGAAATTTATCAAATATTTTCTAAAGGAGGACATGGTTATGAAAAATAGGATAAAATGGATGGTGTTGGCGATGGTGATGCTGGTATGTTCCAGCGTGTGGGCGGATTTATTCAATCCGGATACCGACCCGAACTTAAAATTCAACTTAAATTTTGAAAGCACCCCGACGGCTATTACGACTGTCGATGATGCAGCCGGAACTATCGGAACATTGTGGGATTATAACACTATCGGCCAATCTGTGTGGAGAACAACAAACGTTATTCGCGGCAGCAAATGTGCTGATTTCAACGATTTTTATGATGCGAGAGAAGGCGCCGGCGAAACTAACGATGTTAGCGTAAGAATTCCGCCAAATGGAAGCGACCTGTTTGAATTCGGCAATGGTTTTCCCGGCACTGATAAGACAACGATTTCTTTCTGGTTTAACATGCCCGATGTAAGTACCGGTACATTTATCCGTCATGAATCATCAGACGAAGACCCATCCCGATATTATTGGGAAATACATGCAATAAGTAAATTGGAATTCCGGCATGGTCTGAATGGCCTTCGATATGAAACGGCAGATACATTATCTGCTCTTGGTGTAACTAATAACACATGGCATCATGCGGCTCTTGTTATCGATAGAACAAATTGTGTTGTTTCGCCAAATCCTACAATGAGATCTACTTGTAAGATGTATATTGACGGTGCTGAAGTTCCCGTAATTATAACTTATTTCAGTCAGACTGAAACAAATTTAAATATAGACACTATGTATGGCTATTATTCTCCTCTTTGGGTTGGATGCGGAAGCAGAAACTTTGACGGTATGATGGATGAAGTACGCTTCTATAGACGTGCTTTAAGCGCCCTTGATGTCAGCCTTCTTTATCAATATAATCCCGGCGTTCCTCATGTTACAGCTATTAGGCCGATACCCAGTTCTTCAAATGTTGCTATTAATTCAGGAATAAGCTGGCGCGCTTATGCAGGCGCTTCGACTGAAAAATTGTATTTTGGAACCGATCCCGAAAATCTTACAGCCGTAGCTGTCCACGATGCAAACAAAGCTTCGAATGCTCAGCTTGGAGGCCAGTTTACTCTCGGCCAGACTTATTACTGGTATGTTAAATCTACTGTAAGTGGAGTTGATATTAGCAGCCCAGTATGGTCATTTACCGCTGAAACAGGTGAAGCTATAAATCCTGTTCCTGTCGATCATGCTGAAGATATTGAAGTCAGTGATGTCAATAT
Source organism: Planctomycetes bacterium GWF2_41_51 (assembly GCA_001825665.1). Taxonomy (GTDB): domain Bacteria; phylum Planctomycetota; class Phycisphaerae; order Sedimentisphaerales; family UBA12454; genus UBA12454. The sequence continues at coordinate 1,865 of MHXZ01000062.1, forward strand.
CTATTGGACAGGTTCGACAACAGCGCTCAATTATGATGTCTATTATGCAACCGACAGATCTCTTGTTGAAGCACTTGATGCAAGTGTAAAGATCAAAACTGCTATTACAGCGCAACAGGTAAACGATGTTAATTCAAAGCTCAGAGGCTGCGATTATTATTGGCGTGTAGTAACTAACTTTGCATCAGAATCTGTAGCGGGCGAAGTATGGACATTCCGTACAAGGCCTTATGAACTTATCTTCAATACGAGAAGAAATCATGTAACACGATATCAAGATTATGATATTCCTGCCCTTACTTGTTCGCTTCATTCAGACGGGTGGACTGATGTGGTAACTGGTTCGCTTGATACAGATGCCAATGTAGCGGTATTTAATTTCCCGAGCGGGTTTAATTATGACCGGCGTTACGATATTACCGTTGTACCAATTTATGAAGCACGCGATATTAACTCGACGATTAATGCTCGTCCTGTAAGTATCCGCGTAACGGGAGATTTCTACTTTGACGGCAGAATCAGGATTGCAGGTGAAGATATTTTAACGACAACTAATGACAGATCGAAGTCGTGTTCAGGCGGTTATCCCGGCCCAATGCACAATAGTAATATGACTGATAATTTCCCTGATAATATATGCTGGACCGATACTGCTACAGCACCTGCCGGCTTTGCAACTCGTTTTGGTACGATGTCATCACAGAAATTCTGGCTTGCGGACAGCAACGCAAGGAATTTCTATGGCCCTGGTATCAGCAAAGCAATTTCTCCTTATAAAACAGGCGGCGGCGGCGGCAGCGGCGGTCAGGGCGGAAATTGCGGCCGAGGTTATATGCATGGCTTAGATTGCACAGGCCCAAGCTATGGTGATAAAGAAATTCCTATCCCGATGGGCGGCAGCGCCGGCGGATGGGGAAGTGTCGCGGCAGGTTGTGCCGGCGGCGGAGCTATTGAAATTATCGCTACCGGAAACGTTATTTTTGACAGTAATTCTGAAATACGCGCCACAGGCGGCAACTCGGCTTATGGTGCCGTAGATAAATCCAGTGGAACCGGCAGCGGCGGCGGCGGCGGCGGGGGGCGTATAGCTATTTACTATGGCGGTACTTACACGAACACTGGTGTTATTTCCGCACAAGGCGGTGCCAAGGGTGTTTATAGCGGCGGAACAGTGCCGATTTCACTTGGTGAAGATGGCCAGACTGGAACTATATATATTGTTGACAGTGATGTTGTGTCACCTAAAAAAGCATCTGCTCCAACACCGAAAAATGGAGATGTCAAAGCTTACATAGGAACCGCAGCTTCTAATCCGAGCTTCCAATTGAGATGGTACTCTGGTTTCGGAGCGACCAATGACAGAGTCTGGTTTGGAACAAGCGTCGGCACCCTTGCACCTATTGGAACAAAGGTTACCGCTACTCGCGGACAGCATACCGCGACAGTCAGTGTTCAAAAGGATAAGACTTACTATTGGCAGGTTAAATCTGATTCTAATTCTATCCCAAGCGATATTTGGTCATTCAGCACTGTTAATTGGCAATGCCCACTTAATGCGATAGTAAATAACCATCTCTCCGGGCCGGTATGGGACATAAATTATGATTGTGTTCTCAATGACGCAGATTTCTGGTATTTCGCTAAAGATTGGCGTGTGCCGCGTGTTACAGGTACACTAAATTATACTCTGGATAACACTGATTGGGAAAATGGCGTTCCAAGAACCGGCGATATATGGAGAGGCGATTTGTGGAGATTCGCAAATGAATGGCTTGAATGTATTAACAGAACCAATAGTGGTTGTCTTGGCTTGTAATGTCAATTAAAACTGTGATTGCGGCTCTCTATTCGGGGGCCGCAATCTTGAAAAAGGGATCGGCACCAAGAGATACAGCTATATAAAAAGTAAAGCGTAAAATAGAAAGAGTATTTTTTAAGGAATAAAGCCGTGAAAAAGAAAGGTTTTACCCCGACACCAATTTTTATATCGAATGAATATATTAAATCGGCAGTCGGGCTAAAAGAGCCAAAAAAATTGGGACTTTTAGAGAAGTCGAAATTTGTGCGGGGTTTTACATTAGTTGAATTGTTGGTGGTGATTTCAATTATCGCTATATTGCTTGCGGTATTGATTCCATCGCTGCAAAAAGCGAGAGAACTTGCAAAACGTACGATCTGTTCCAACCAGGTCAAACAAATTGGTGTTGGAATGGCTGGTTATGCATCAGAGTATAATGACAAAATGCCGTGGTCAGGAGGCAATACAAGCGGTGTACCCGATGATACTAAAGATGAATCGACCCCACATCTTTCGGTGATTTATAGAACCGGTAAAGGAGGCAACGATCCTCAATATCAGGATAGCAGCAGAAAATGTGCTTGCGGAGCAGGTGGTGTGGCAAATGGGCATGGAAAACCAAGGCCTATGAGAATAGCATGTTTGTTTGAAGCAAAACTTATTCCGGATGGAAAAGTATTTTATTGTCCATCAAATATCACCGAAAGCCGTAGATACGATTCATATACGTATAGCCAAGACCCTGTTAGTCGAGAATGGGGCAGGCCTCATCAGGTTTATAGTCTAACAAAGACACAAAATGATTGGATCAGAGCCGGTTACGATTATTTTCCCATTGATAGAAACATAAAAAGGGCACCTCCATGGAGTGGAATGGAAAGAATTTCGAATTTCTACGTACCTAAGACAACCTGCAGAAAATTCACCAATTTAAGTTTAACCAGTCCATATCTTACCGATGTTATTCAGGATCCAGAGGCTGTCGCTCATAAATCAGGAATGAGAAAAGGTATTGCTGGTGGCGGATCTCGTCCTCGTAATGCAGGTGTTAATTCATTATTCAGAGACAACAGTGTCGCATTTGTCAAAGATCGCAAGGTCAATAGTAAATTTACAACAACAAGTAATGATAATGAAATGCTCTTTGATAATGCTATTTGGCCTTATGCTCCCGGAATTAATGAAAGAGACGAAGTAAAAGGACAAGTTTTTTATTATTATATGTATGAATTGATTGGGAAATGCAGATAAGGATTTTAATTTTTATAAAAAATTAATGTAAAAAATAAAACGGCTTTAAAATAAGGATATAAACAGGCTGGCCTGTCTTTGCGACCAGCCTGTTTTTTTAAATGGAGATTTTCTCTTATGACAAGGAAAGTTTTCCTCTTATCATGTTTGAATTGTTTATTCCTATCTTCGATTGTATATGCAGATTCAAAGTCGGATTGTGAGAAATTTGCGGCATTGGCAAAATTATTCGAAGCCTCAAATTCAAAACAAATCACAGTTGATCAGAATGGCACAGCAGATTTTAATTCAATACAAAAAGCAATAGATTCCATACCAATAAATAATAACCAGCGAGTTGTTGTGAATATCCGGCCGGGATTTTACAAGCAGCGTGTTATCATACCTAAAAATAAATCATTCATTACATTGCGAGGGAGCGATCCAAATAACACTGTAATAAGTTATAATCTTAATGCTCAAATGATGCGGCCGGATGGAGCAAGAACGTATGGCGCCGATTGTGCAACGCTTGTTGTAAGAGGGGCATCCGATATTATTCTTGAAAACCTGACAATCGAAAATACTTTCGGGCCTCATCCGCAGGCACAGGCAGTCAAAATGGCGTCTGAACGGGCTTTGGCAGTTAATTGCAGGTTTGTCGGCGGGCAGGATACTATAATGACCCATTCCGGCAGACAGTATTATTTAAATTGTTACATCGAAGGCGGGACAGATTTTATTTACGGCCATGCGCAAGCAGTATTTGAGAATTGCAGGATTCATTCAAATGAAAGCAGTCATATCACAGCGCACGCGGCAACAGAATCTAATCTTCCGACAGGATATGTTTTTTATAATTGTGATATTACTACAGATGAGGGGGTCTTGACCGACCTTGGGCGGCCATGGCGGCCATATTCGAGAGTTGTATATTATAATTGTTGGCTCGATAAGGGAATTAAACCTTTCGGGTGGGATAACTGGCGTGACCCGAACCGTGAAAAAACAGCGTTTTATGCGGAATATAAGAGCAGCGGGCCCGGCGCAAATCCGAGTGCCCGCGCGAAATGGTCTCATCAGCTTACGGATGAACAGGCAAGGAAATTTCAGCCTGAATTTTTTATGAAAGTTGATGGTCAAACCACTGACTTGTGGCTACAGAAGATCCTGGATTTCAGGAAAGCTAACTTGATTGAAAGAAAAGTTTTTGAAGTTCGTGAATATGGCGCTATAGGCGATGGCAGAACGATAGACACTGATGCAATTCAAAAAGCAATAGATGAGTGCGGCAAAGCAGGGGGCGGAACGGTTTTGATATCCGCGAGGACATATTTAAGCAGGCCGATTTTTCTTTGTAATAGAGTTAATTTACAAATAGATGAAAGCGCAAAACTGAAAGCGACTGACGACCCACAGGATTTTATTAAGCCGGGCAAATCTGTTGATACTGCAAAAGGCAGCAGCGATTTCTTTCCATTTGTCGGAGGCAAAAATTTAAATGATATTTGCATCACAGGAAAAGGAGTTATTGACGGTTCGGGTGTTCGATGGTGGATACCTGCTGAGGAAGCGAGAACCAAACAGGCAGGTTTTACTTCGCCGCGGCCGAGAATGCTTTTATTCGAAGATTGCAAAAATGTAAAAATCATCGGCGTTTCGCTGGTTAATTCGCCGAGCTTTCATCTTGTTCCAAAACGATGTGAGAACGTTTTAATCGATGGCGTTACAATCCGATGTCCATCGATTGCGCCAAATACCGATGCAATCGATCCCTCTGAATGCAGAAATATCCGTATTTCAAATTGCCTTATTGATGTTGGCGATGATAATGTTGCGCTGAAATCAGGAAAGCAGAACCAGCGATATCCAAACCAAGCCTGTGCGAATATAACGGTATCTAATTGTACTTTTATTCACGGGCATGGGATGTCGATCGGAAGTGAAACTGTGGGTGGAGTATATAATATTCTCGTCGAAAATTGTACATTCGAGAGACTTGCAAGCGGAATAAGAATAAAATCGGCACGTGGAAAGGGCGGCATCGTTGAAAATATTCATTACAGAAACATTATTATGAAAAATGTAAAAATGCCGATCAGTATATCATCGTGGTATCAGGATTCCCCAGATGAGGATGACACGGCTAAACCTTTTACAGCACTTACGCCTGTATTTCGCAATATTCAAATCGAAAATGTAATAGCCACAAGCCCATGTGGGGAGATTGAAAGTATTGAACGTATAACGGATTTCCTGTACTATTATTACGCATACCATGATTTTCTTGAGCCTCGAAATGCCGGAGTACTTGCCGGTCTGCCGGAAAGCGAATTGTCGGATGTTGTTCTGGAAAACATTCGAATTAAATCAGACACAGGAATGACAATTAAAAATGCCAGAAGCATAAAAATGAAAAATGTGAAAATTGATACTATGAACGGCGAACCATTCATTTTGAAAAACGCGCAAGTTGCAGGGTTATAGTAAACTAAGGATGGATTTATGATAAAAAATTTAATAGCTTCTTTGTTATTAATCACAAGTGCAAATTGCATTTGCTCAGGCATTGATAAATTGCCGGCTTTTCCCGGCGCCGAAGGTTTCGGAATGTATTCCGTTGGCGGCAGAGGTGGAAAGATAATTGAAGTTACGAATCTTAATGATAGCGGACAGGGAAGTTTGAGAGCAGCAGTTGAAGAATATGGGCCGAGAATTGTGGTTTTCCGTATTGCCGGATATATCGATCTAAAATCCGAATTGGCAATTGAAAACCCGAATATTACTATAGCCGGTCAAACTGCTCCTGGAGATGGCATTTGTTTACGAAATTACGGAATCATAGTAGTTGCCGATGATGTGATAATTCGATATTTGCGTGTTCGACCAAGCGACATCGAGAAAAAAGAACTGGACTGCATTTCAATCTTAAAAGGGCATAACATAATTATAGACCATTGCTCTGCAAGCTGGGCAGTTGATGAGACTATTTCAGTTTCATCGAGAAGAAACACACTTGGCAATGTTACCGTTCAATGGTGTATTATTTCCGAAAGTTTGAATTGCTCAGTGCATCATAAAAAATGTCATGGTTATGCATCGCTTATTCGAGGCTGCTGCGGTAATGGTGTGACTTATCATCATAATTTATATGCTCATCATCAGGGAAGAACTCCTCGTCCGGGCAATTATGGTAATAATGTATACACGGACGACCCCTGTGGATTATCCTTTGATTTCCGCAATAACGTTGTTTATAATTGGGGTGGAAAGCATGCCGGTTACAACGATGATGGCAGAAACGGCGACAAAACAATAACACATATGAATTTTGTCGGAAATTATTATCTTCGAGGAGTTGACTCAACCGACAATGTCGCGTTTAATGAAACGACTACCTTCGCACGAGCTTATTTCAATGATAACTGGATGGATGGTAATTGTCCGGCTGACCCGTGGAGTCTGGTTCGTTTTGATTTATTTGATGAAAAACAGATTGCTGATTACAAGCAGATGAAACCGATTCCAGTTGCACAGGTATCAACTGATAATGCTTTGAACTCGTATGAAATAGTGCTTGCAGATGCGGGTACGGTATTTCCATTACGCGATGCAATTGATAAACGAATAGTTAAAAGCGTGAGAGACAGGACAGGAAGGATAATTAATCACGTTGATGAAGCGGGCGGATATCCTGCTCTTGCATCGGGCCAATCCCCGGCTGACAGCGACCACGATGGAATGCCTGATGAATGGGAAACAGCTAAAAAGCTTAATCCTAAAAACTCAAATGATGCTCGATTAGACCGTGATAAAGACGGCTATACGAATATTGAAGAATATATTAACTGGCTGCCGTCGGGCAAAATTTAGCCAGATGAAAAGCAAAAAGTTATCCAAATATTTTATGAGGTCTTTGTAATGAAAAAAATTCGAGTTGTTACAATCGGAGGATTCGGGCACATCGATGCCGTTTTTCGCGATTTGGCTGTTACAGAAGAAGCTGAACTTACAGGGATGGCACCGGCGTATAATGGCGAAGATATTTCCAAATTTTTAAATCTTCCTCCTGCGGCAGGTAAAGATATTGTTTATGAAAATTATAAGCAGATGCTTGCAGATTTGAAGCCCGATGTTGCGGTTGTCAGTACAAGGCTTGATTTGATTCCAGAACTTATAATCGATGCGGCGGAAGCAGGCTGTCATATCATAGCCGAAAAACCACTTGCGCTCGATATGTCTGCTCTTGAAACTGTTCGCAATTCAATCGAAAAAAGTAAAGTAAATCTTATGGCGATGCTGACGATGCGCAGCGATCCACAGTTTTCGGCAGCAAAGCAGGTTTATGACAGCGGGGCAATTGGTGATGCAATCCTGGTTAATGCAAGAAAAAGTTATAAATGGGGTACAAGACCTGATTGGTTTGGCAACAAGGATAAGTATGGCGGAACAATCGGGTGGGTCGGCATTCATGCATTCGACTTTATAAATTATGTTACTGGTTTATCGTTCACAAAAATTGCTGCCATGAAAGGTAATCTCGCACACGAAGAAAGAAAATGTTGCGAAGACAATTGTGTTCTTATTGCTGAATTAAACAATGGCGGTCATGCTACTATAAGCGTCGATTACTGCCGGCCGGAATCTGCGCCTACACACGGAGACGACTGGATTAGAGTCGTCGGGACAAAGGGCGTACTCGAAGCAAGTCTCTCGAAGAAGAACTGTGTGGTCATAAGTAATGGCAAGGGCACTTTCGAGCATCCTCTGCCGGACGGCAAGGATAAAATGTTTAGAAGATTTCTTTTAAATATCCTTGAAGGAAAAACGGCCGAAAATGAACAGCTTAAACGTGTTTCTTTTATGCTCACAAAAATTTGCCTGCTGGCGCATGAATCTGCGGAACAGAATAAGATGGTTGAAATAAACTGATCATTTATTGGTGCGATATTCGAAATAGTCGAAATCTGCAAAAATTTTTGTGCCCGCCAAATCTTGCACGCAAATTCCGACCATTGCGCCTGTAAAACAGCCATCAGTGCAGAATTCATCGCTTAAAGTTGTTATATCAAATTCATAATTAATTTTTTGCCATTGTTTGCCATCAAGTGAATAAGAGAAAAACATCTTGTCATTTGTTATTTCGGTTTTTAGATGACAATGTTTTTGTTTCAATGGAAATTGATGTTCGAAAAGTTCAGTGCATTTATTATTCTGGTTGAAACAAACGGTTAAAATTTTTCCAAGCTCTTCATCATGTGTAACTTTGAGATAATAAAAATTTAGATTGTCATAAAAGCATACGAGTCCTGCCGCCTGCTGAAAAGTTTCCGGTTCGAACTCAACGCAGGTTTGTGCGGAACAATCGAGAGAAGTTACTCGCCTTGCGATAATGCTCTGTTTGAATTTTGAGCCAAGCGATTCTCTGCCATACATTCTAAGCCAGCCGGGACGCTCTGTGAGTGAAAGCCAGCTTTCATCCGGCATAGCACGAAGGGAATTGAAATGCGGATTTAAGATTTTACTATCAAAATCATCACGAATCGGCTGAGACTTAAAAGGATGTAAAGGAAGTCCCGGAGCAGGTACTTCAACGAATGGGTCTTTTCCGCCGCCATCGAGATGCAGCCACCCATTATCATCCCATTTAACTTTCTGAATTGCTGTTTCTCTGCCAAGCACAGACCTGTTTTGCGGCATAATCGGCCTGCTGCAAAGATGAACCATATACCAATGTCCGTTTTGCGTATCGACAAGGCAGCCATGGCCTGATTTTTTCAGTATAACTCCGGGTTTATCTTTGGAAGTAAAGACAGGGTTGTCAGGCTGAATCTCATAAGGACCCCAGATATTTTTCGACCTTGTCAAAGTAACCGCATGGCCAAGACCTGTGCCGCCTTCTGCGCACATTAAATAATAAAAACCATTGCGTTTAAAAATGTGCGGGCCTTCTGTGAAGCCGATTTCACTTCCCTTAAAGATTTTTTTGATTGGGCCGACAAGCTTTTTTGCTTTGGGGTCGTATTCCTGAAGAATTATTCCGCCGAAACGTCTGCCATCCTGATAGCGATGATTCCAGAGCATATTGACGAGCCATTTTTTACCATCATCATCGTGGAACATTGAGGGGTCGAAACCTGAACTGTTCAGATAGATTGGCTCTGACCATGGGCCGGTGATGCTCGGAGCGGTTGTTAAATAATTATGCACATCTTTGTATGGGCCGCGAATTGTTCTAAGATTTGAGAAAATAAGATGGAATAAACCATCGCAATAAGTCAAACATGGCGCCCATACGCCTCCCGAACTCGGATTGCCAATCATATCAATATGTTTTTCTGAGGTAAGTGCGTACCCTGCGAGTTCCCAGTTGAGTAAATCTTTTGAATGATGAAAAATTACGCCGGGCATCCATTCGAACGTTGAGTTTGCGATATAGTAGTCGTCTTTAACGCGGACGATTGATGGGTCTGGATAAAAGCCGGTCAAGATGGGATTTTTGATTGTTTCTGCCACCACTGCCTCAAAATTAAATAGTCTCTGCTCCTTATGGGGGAAAATACGGTTGGGTGGATGATTATCGAACTGCCTTAGCTATCCAGCCCGTCACTTTTGACCTGTCAATTGTAGCATAAACCCTGTTTTTAGACAAAAATCGATTTGATTATACAAGGAATGCCGGTTATGGGCAAGCCGAATATTTTGCCTTTTTATCCACAAGGCATGGGGTTGGTAACACTTATCCGTCATTTTGGTAAGGCACGCCGTTTCAGTTCATTTTTCATTAAAATTATATTAGCTTGTTGAAGAACGGCAAATAAAATTAAGATGCTTGGCAAAAGAAATAACCATAGATTCCAATCTTGCCAATATATAATCGCAGCGGAAACTAAAGCAAAAAATATTGCGACATTTCGACGCGCTCTATTTACCTCTATTGAAATTGCAAGACTAACTCTATGTGCTTCATTTAATTCCTTTACAGGGTCTAACGAGGAGGAAGCAGATGAGGTTTTTTCATGTCTGTTTTGCATCACATTTCCTTTCAGTCATCTACAATACTGCACTAAATTCGATACAATACATTTCAATCTTTATCGGGCATCAGCCGCCATTGACTACGATATACATTATTATCTTTAAAAAAGAAATAATTCACGTACCGTTCTACAAGGTCAGAAAGTGTTCGGACTTCTTCATTTCCGACAGATATTTTTTGTTGAATAGCTCTATCTGCTCCGTGAAGAAGAATATTTCGCATATGATTAAACTTTCTAAAAGCTTCGATATCATTTTCCCAGCCAAGCAAATTTGCTACTCTGGCAAATTCGCTAAACTTTTCATTTAAGGTTGGTTTCAAATTTTGCACCAGCTTATTCATTGATAAGTTCCAATACAAATTGTCTATGAAATCGTAGACCAATAATACCCGCGACTAAATTTATAATATTTTTAAACTCATCTTTCTTGTTTTCTGCTTGCTTTGATAAAAAGCTAATATTACCAGTTTCTGCGGCATCGGTTTCTATACTTACAACGATTTCAAGAAAGAACGGGCCATGTTCAGAAGACTGACTCGTATCGCTATTGATTTTTGACCTGCCAAGAGATGTTGTTGTGCCTGGAACGTAATACTTTGAACACCTATTACCGAGTCAATCTTGTATCGAGGTTTGGTACCGAAATAGACTTGAACATCATATTTTTCCGAAATGGTGAAATGAATTTCATTCTCTTCGAGTTTAGCTAAGGAACAACCTTTAGAATCAAAAAGATAACGATAGCCAATACGACTGTTTTTATTATCGTTTGTCATGTAGTATAAAATTTATTGAACTTTCATAATTCTATTAAAAATAATGGCTTACGCTAAGATAACTCACAAAAAATAAAACAAGGCCAATATTTTCGAACTCAAAGCCTAACTACATAAGTCTATGTGTGTATTTAGGTTATCGCTCTGACACAATATTCGCAAAGAGCTAAACCATTTTTAAACTACGGCTGGGTGGACGATTATCGAACTGCTATATCTGCCCATCCCGTCACTATAGACCTACCAATAGTTGCATAAACCACGTTTTTAGGCCAAAAAGCTTGATATGATTGTACAAGGTACCGCCGCTATAGGCAACCTGAAAATCAGTTTTTCAGCCCATATCTGAAGTTTTTCAGGTTGATTCATCCAGTACCGAGTGCGGACTTGGCTTGAAAGGATCGCATCGATCAGCCTGCTTTTCTGCCCAAATAAAGTATTCCGCATTTTGTCCTGTCTCCGGGAGCTTTCCGTCTCTCTGGAGTATAAATTGTTTTGCCGCCTCAAGAAAAGCGCGAATATCCTGACTTTGTCGCCATCCATCCACATTCCGCATAAGCTCATCGATGCGATCCTGCTCTTGTTTTTGTTTCAAACGGAGTTCTTCCCGGCGTCGCTTGAGTTCCGCTTCCCGCTTAATCCGCTCTTTTTCTTCTGCTTCCCGCTGAAGTCTGGCACCTTCTTCTTTCTGTCGTCTGATTCGGATAAGCCCGGCTTCTTTGATAAAATTTACGAGTACTCTATCGAGCCGATCCTCTAACCGATATTTTTGAGCGGTATCCTGACAGTAGGCCGAACCAAGGTACGACCTACCTGATTCCAAAACAAGCATCCTGTTTGGAGTGTATGTCATACGATCATATGAATATCTTTCGCCTGGTTTTTTCTCCGCCCGATGCTGGTTGTATCTCTCACGAAGCCGTAAACATCCAACTTGTTCTCCTGCAACAATGACCTCGGTTGTCGTTCCTCGCCATCGATGTTCGTGTATTTCCACTTTCCCTCCAAATTGTTCGATTCGCTTGATGATTGCATCCATGATACACATGGCTCGAGTGAGTGAATTGCGGCTGACCGATACATTTAGCGTATTTTGATTATCATACCTATAACAATGCAACAAACCATGTTCTTCGTGACGACAGCCCTCCAGGGCATTCTTTGTAATTTGAACCAGAGGATGTGGGTGATTCAGACGGCCGGATACCTGCAAGGGAGGAAGTTTTTTGGCTTTTTCAAGCATCTGGATGATATCCTGATCAAATTCAGGAAGTGGTTCAACTTCAACAGGTTTATTTTCCTTCGGATATTTGTGGAAAGTAAGAGATTGTTTTTGGGGGTCGTCACATTTGGGAAGATCAGTTTTTTTTGTTTTTTTCCCGTACTGAAGTTTGGCCCAGTAGCCCACAGGAGGCTTGGGTATTTTATAGGCTTTGCATACCTTTGCGATCATTACATCGGAACACCCTAACTCCGCAGCGATCTTTGTTGCGGACTTACTCCACACAACCTCATAAAATTCTTCGCGAGTGAAAGTAATTTCTTCACACTCCAAAGGTCCCATTAAAAGTCCCTTTCCTCGTTTATAGCCTCATTTGTATAATTTTTTGCTTATGATCGGCCTGCTGTCGGATTGACCCAGAATTTCAATGAGACGTTTTTTTTTGGCATGCTTTTCTCGAAGACCATTCAGGTATTTTTCCCATTCGGACTGTTTTTTCTGTTGCGTCATGACTTTTCCTGCTTTGCGCAGATAACCGGCAGCCTGTTCGTAGGCACTGGGTTTGGTTTGATTGATAAGACTTTCCGCTATTGTTTTCCAAATTAACACCGCACGCTCCGGGGCATGTTCCTGAATGGCTGTGGCAATTCTGTCGTCGCCAATTCCCACCCAGCTACGCCTGCTTTTCTGTGATTGATCATACCAGAAAAGTACCCGGTCAGGCTGTTTCTCCAAGATGGCAATGTTGATAAGTATATTGGTTATCGGGAAAGTATCGCGATAAATTCTCTCAGGCTTGGCCCGATCAGATTTGCCAAGCGGCCAGCCTTTTTGTTTCCAGGGCAATTCACCTTTTTCGAGATAGAGCAAAAGAAACTCTCGCACTTTTGGCCAGGTTTTCGTTTTGGTATTGGCTTTTTGACATTCAGTAAATGTCTTTTCTGAAGGATAACGGACAAACTCTTCGGTTTGCATGGTTGCTACGGCAATCCAGTCTTTTTGTGAAGTGCGAATTTCTTTTAATCGGTTTCGCAAATCGGATGCAATACCGGGTAATTCCTTTTCGGTTTTACGAATCCCTTCTTCGATCCACCGCTGGGCATCTGCGTATCGTTTCTCAGAGATGAGGTATTTTACTAATCGGGTGTAACTGGCGGTCTTTTGAGCCTCAGCTTCACAAAGCGGAATGATCTCATCATCCCGGTCCGCTTGCTCAAGAGCATGTATAATCCAGTTGCTGAGTCGGTCACGAGCGTAATTGCGATGAAAATCATTTTTGCCGCCGGCACGTTCCATTTTTCCAAGTTGTTCCAGCAGTTGATCAGCCAAAATATTCCAATCTGCTTTGGCATGTTTGTGTCCCAAATATTCATCAAAGGCATTGAAGACATCATAGTCATCCTTCAATACAACATCTACCGCCCATGCCAATTTGTCAGCTTCCTCCATCGAGGACTTCTCCAGCGCTTTCACAATCACCGGCATGCATTCTTCGATTTCTGTGGCGGTTTCCCCCTCATCATGGCTTTCCTCGATTTGCCGATTACCAAGTTCAATTAATTCTTTTCCCAGCTTTAGCACCTCGTTCGGATGACCGGCCTTCAGTAAGGTTTCAAGCTTTATCCGTATCTCGGAATAGTCCGGCGTGTGACCTTCTCCCTGCCAGTAATTCTGCCAACCGGGTTCACTGGCTATTTCACAAATGTCTTTCTTCAATCGCGCGATCAGAGATTTTACATTTCCCGAAGCAAGCTGTTTGCGGTCCGTCAACTCCTGTGCCATTTTCGGGAATTTTCCCGCCAGATCATAAATCAATTCGGTAAGCTGCGTCTTGGTTTTTCCGTCCAGGTAGGCGGTGATCTCTGGCTTTTCCTTTTTCGTCAGAGGCGATTCATCGTAATCATAGTCGTCTTCATCATTGACATCATCGATATCGTCATCCCACCCATCCTCGTCAAAAAGCGAAAGGCGTTCATCCTCTTTAGCAGCTTTGGGAACACGTTTGTTCTTTTTGATTTGTTCCAGATATTCCAGCACCACCGCTACACCGTGCTTACAATCACAGCCGTACGGACAGGTGCATATCGATTCCGGCAGGCCATCTCCATCCATTGTGACCTGCGTGGCATATCGATGCGTTCCGTCAACCCATGCAAGCAAGCCGCCATTGTCAAGCAAAGCGAGTTTTGACACCAGCTTCTGACGCTGATAACTCTTGCCTCGTTCAACAATTTTGCTTCCGGCCCACTCTCGAAGGTCGTCCCAGGATAGATTTTCGAATGGATCTGTTTTCTTTTTTGCCATTTATAATTCCTCTGAATTGCTATTGTCGTATGAATTTTGGACCTCATACCGTAGCGGAAAGACCAGTGATGTACTTGCCCTTGAATTGTCGCGTAATTGCCTCAAAGCTTGGGGCGGAAATATGATGACATTCATCTACAATCAAATGGCCATACTCGGCAACAATGTCATCAACTACATCTTTTTTGCTGAGACTTTGGATGATGGCAATGTCAATTTGACCTGTTGGTTTTCTTTTTCCTGCACCAATCAGACCAATATGACGACTGTCAACGCCAAGGAATTGCTCCAGTCGAATTTTCCATTGCTCCTGAAGTTGACGGCGATGCACTAAGATCAGGGTATTTACTTTTCTTTGAGCCAGAATATAACATGCGACCACGGTTTTACCAAATGCTGTTGTAGCTGCGAGAATTCCATTGTCGTGCTCAAGCAAAGCAGTTGCAGCAGTCTTTTGTTCAGGGTGTAGTGTTCCATGGAATGCTACATCGATTGGTTGGCCAGAGAATTGCTTATTGTCAATAATAACCTGAATTTCGAGTTGCTTGAATAATTCTTTCACATCCTCAAAACAGCCTCTGGGTAATGCAATGTATTTATCGAAATCTTCGGCACAGCATATAATGCGGGGTATTTTGTATGTTGGCATCCGCATGGCTTGTTTTTGATAAAATTCCGGATTCTGGAAAGCGGCCAATCGTACCAGTACATTGCGTAATGAAGGAGACAAATCTGCTTTAGGAATAAATATCTGATTTGCCAGAATAATGTTAACTTGTTCAGGAAATGGTCCAATAATCTGATTTTTTCTTTTACCTGAAGGCGGCGTTTCCCAAGGCTTATCATCTTCTTCCGCCACAGGTAGTTTCAAGCCGATTATTCTGCCATTATCGCAGGCATTCTGTAAAAGCGACTCAATTGTATTACGGTCTATTTTCTTAACTGTGGCAAGATACTGCCATTGATCAGCATATGGAATGAAAATCTCATCAAGAAATTCAGTGTTGCCATTTTCCCTTGGTTTTTTCTGTAATGGCAGAGCAATCAGATTCCCCAGTCCTCCTTGCGGAAGAGTATCTTGATTGGGAAAGAAACGGTCGTAAGAGTCAAGTCCTAATTCCGGACGACGTTCCATCGTCTCGGTTATAATATAGCTGCCGATGGCTCGTGCCTTAGCACAGGGAATCGATTCTTCAAAAAACAGCCAGACATGACCGCCGTTACCGGAACGAGAACGTTCCACAGAAATTGGAATGCCTATATCTGCACATGTTTGCGCAAAAACCTTAATATCCTCCTGCCATGATGATTTGTCAAAATCAGCAGCTAAAAACCAGCATTTTTCATCCGGCAACATCGGATAAATACCTGCTGTAAAATCTTTATTGCCGTACTCTTCTGGATTTTCACCTCGCAAATGCCACTCAATTACCCGGTCAGTCAACGGCAAATAATCGCGGTTTTCACAATTAGAGCATTTGACTTTGGGTTTGCCGCATACTCCTCGGGTCCATTCATTTCTGCATGCTGGTTGATATCCGGATTTGCCTGTTTTTGTGCTTTCGAAACGGCGAGGATAAACATCTTCTCTGCCTCGGAATAGGCTGCGATATACTTTGATTTTATCCTGAGTAGGAGAGTGATTATTAACACCGGTTGAATTATTATGACTGTTTCCGGAATAGCTTAGATCGGATTCTATTTTTGATATTTTTTGCCGCAACTGTTGCCGTCTGGATTCTGAATCAGCCAGTTCACTTCGAAGCCTTATAAGTTCCTGTTTTTTATCTTCAAAATTATCCATACATGCAGTCTGGCTTTATCCATAATCTATTTCCACGGCCCGCCAGCGGGCCATTTTTTCGTAAAAGAATCATCATTGGCAGCAGCACTCAGTGGCGGCATAAGGAATCGTTCCATATAGATTATAACTTCATGCAATTCAAGTTTTTCATTTTCCAGTTTATTGGTTCGCAAAAATGCTTGCCACTGTACCTGCTTATCCGGATTTGCATAAAACTCTTCAGTAAATGCTGTTGGTTGATCATTGGGAATACGTGTGCCGCGACGATCGAATGTGGCTTTAATAGCTTTACTAAGATTGCTTCCATCAAATTCAATTTCCTGTGCCAAAACTTTCAGATCATAAAAATCTTTCATTCGGCTGTTCAGCACACCTTTTGAGGCGATGGTCTCGAGTTTTTCAGCAACAACGGTTTCAACCGGGTAGGCTTTAATATGCGGTGAAGGCATATTCAGCCATGTCGGATAATTGATCTCAATAGGAGCCGGAACAATACTGTCGCCAAAACCGATATCAATCTGAATATTAATTCGAGCATTCCCCAGCCTGCTTTCAAGCTTTATACGCTGGCCGGGATATTCCAAGTCTTCACGGATTTCTGTAATCTGGATAGTGTCCGGATTAAACGTCAACCCATCCGGTTCAACGACAACCTTGCATATTTCGTCGAAAATCACTCGAAGTGTATCAGCGGAAGCATCGCCAAAACCCAACAAATCCAAATCTTTCGTAGGACGATGAGGTTTGCCTACCCATACTACCCAGAGCATCGCACCTTTCAAAATGAACTTGCCGGACTGTTTTGAACGAGACAGACGATACAGAAACCGTTCAATTGCATACCGTATAAAAACAAGATTCGGATCTTCGCCTCTTTGTTTGCTAATATTGATCAGTCTCTGCCGGACCGAAGCTACAATGTTTTCGCCCTTATTTTTCATTGTATGGCCTCAAGATAGGGTCTCATGACATTACTGACTCTGCAGATTTTGGCATATTTCCATATCTCGTCAGTGCTGCAGAGCCTCCTGTGGCGACAGTATTTTAGTGCCTCCAATGCAACATCAAGACCGATTTTATTGCGATACTTGAAACAGTCAGCAACTGTTTTGGCTTTATTATAGACCCTGACAATAACCCCTTCGATGACGTGCTCTTCGATGCCCTCAGAAAGGGCCTTGCCTGAAAACCGCATAATCCGTACCGGCGGATATTTAATTTGAGGCTTGGCGGCTCTGCCATCGATGGCGATCCAGACCTCATGGGGAAGCTGAGTTCCGATATCGTGAAACAGAAGGGCTGACAGTAGGCATATTACAGCATGGGGGACACGTTTAGCAACTTGGGCAAGGCCGATATTCTCAGTGAAATCCATATCTGCCGGAGTGTATGTACCTCTGCCTATTTTTATAAGCAGCCCCTTGGCGCATAGCCTGCGAAGGTGTTCTGGATGTAGCCCTTCGCCAATAGCATCCCGAACACGAATAACACCGTGTTCTCTGGCATATTCCAGCACCTTGTCAATGGTTGTATCACGCTTCATTTTGTGTAAATATACCTAATAAAAACTATAAAGACCAATACTATTACACACTTCGTCCGGATTTGTCAATATCTTTAAAAATTATACACCGGACAAATAAAAGCAGGGTTTTCCTTGAAATGATCAGTAATTCTGTTAACCGCCAAGGGGGGTATAAAATTCTCGAACTTTTGTAACATCATTAAAAACAAGATGTTATACTATAAACGTCTCACATTATTTCAAAAACACCAAAAGGAATCCAATATTTTTGAATTCAACGCTTAATAGCGTAAGTCTCTGTATGTATTTAGGTTATCGATTAGATAGGATATTTGCAAAGGATCAAACTGCTTTAAACTACGGCTGGGTGGACGATTATCGAACTGCTTTGGCCATCCAACCCGTCATTTTTGACCTGTCAATCGGGGTATAAACCGCTTTTTTGGGCCAAAAACACAGATATGGATTATACAATGTGCCGTAGCGCTGGGCAATCTTAATATTTAGCATCCCAGAATATTCGCATAAAAGCAGGCAGAATTGACTATGAGATTACTTATGTCCTGCTTTTGGCGATACTGCGATTCTGATGGATAACTCTTACGACTCGTTCCATGGCTACTTTTTCAATCCTGTGCCTCATTATTCTCCTCAAGTTCAATTGCTTCGGATGTATGAAGGACTGTCAAGGTTCTTCCATAGGTTCCAAGTCCGATGATATCCTCTTGCATTTCTACGTTTGGAGCATCCTCGAACCATTCATTTATATTACTCCACCCCTCTTCCCTTACATTGTTAAGGATATTATCCTTCTTTTTATTATAATCTGCAGTCAGTGTTTGAGGAGGAACAATACTGCCTTTTTTTAACCATTGCATTCCACGAATAGCTCTCAGAGATTCGGACATAAAACACCAGTGGATTTTGTTATCTTCACTCATTATGATTGAAACCGGGTCATCTGAAAATAGACAATATCGGATTGCAGTGGCGGTCAATGAAGTATTACAGATACTTGCAAGTGTTTCAATGGCCTTAAAACCTGATCCGGATTTATTCATGGCATCTTTAAATAGGTGCTCTGGCATCAATAATTCTTTTGCAAAGTTATCTGCCTGTTTCTCAAAAATATTATCTGATACGAAACCGCTTTTAGATTTATGGATGCCTTCTTTGCCTTTAATTAAAGCCTCTGGATGCCCTGGTATGAAGTAATGGCCCAGTTCATGAGCAACGGTAAAGTTTATGAAACCTGGACTATCGATATGGTCTGCATATTGTATGCCGAATACATCACCGCAACGAATGAGATAGCCGGATACTCCTGACGCATTCGATCCCTTCGGTTCAACTACTATGTCATGCTTTTCTGCAATTTTGAACGGACATATAGGTAATGCCTTTATCTGTAATTTTTTAATAAGTTGTCTTGCTTCATTTTCTGCTTCTTGGATTCTAAGCTTGTCTGTCATAGATTTCTCTCTTTATTTTTTTGGGCTAACATCGAGGCGAATTTTGTCAATGTATCCTGGTCTTCAGAAGACATATTCCCAAAGTCCCTAAAGAGCTTTTCTGCTGCTGGTCCAAAACTCTTCGACGTATCATCACGCCCTAAGAGATAATCAATGGAAACAGAGAGGGCATCAGCTAGGCGTTTGAGATTGTCAAATGACGGGGAACGACGGTCTTTTTCAAAATGCGAAATTGCAGACGGCTGAAGTCCTGTTTTTTCGGCGAGTTCTGTCTGGCTTAAATTTTTCGACTCACGCACTTTTCTTAAAATATCTGGAAATTTTTTTGACATTTTTCCTTGACCTTTATGACGAAACCGTATATTATATTTATACGAACGCGACACGTAGTTTGGTCGCTTTTTATTTGGCAACGCCATAGACGTTATCGTCATAATATACGATACGCTATCGGCTAAAACAAGGGTAAAATTATGAATACTGAAAAAAATGATGTTGCAGTACAAGAGGAAAATTTGGTGGAACTCGTTGAAATTGAAGAATTTGGGAAAAAGAACGAAAAACCTCCGAAGGCCAAGAAGTACAAAATCAGGATAGACAAAGAGAAGTATACTGTTGAGGTCTCCCAAATGACGGGCAGAGAACTGTTAGTTCTAGCCCAAAAAAATCCGCCTGAACGGTATACAATCTCACAGAAATTTCATGGCGGCCAGCCGAAAAAAATCGGCTTAGACGAGATAGCAGATTTTACTACACCGGGTGTTGAGCGATTTATGACACTCCCCTTGGATCAAACGGAAGGCTAAAATGCGTAGACAGTTTAATTTACCAAGTGACGATGAAGCCTATCTAAACACGCTGAATTTAGAGTGGGAAACAGTCGTCGAGGGCGGGCACTGGCTTATTATTCGTGGCTACCCCATCCCCGATGGCTACAACCACGGCAAGGTGGATATTGCGATCAATATTTCTGCCGGGTATCCGGACACCAAGTTGGATATGGTCTATGTCTATCCACACTTATCGCTTCGGAATGGAAACGGAATAGGAGCTCTCTCGCCTCATGGCTTGGACGGAAAAACATGGCAAAGATGGTCCAGGCACCGAACACCACAAAACCCGTGGCGTCCAGGAATCGACGATCTGTCAGGGCATCTTATTCTTGTGGATCATTGGTTTGAAAGAGAATCAAGAAAGGTTGGCGCATGATAGTTAAAATCAGAATGAATGATGATCAGTACGATCAGCTTAAATCCCATCTTCTGAATTCCGATGGTAAAGAAGCGGTTGCAATTGTCTTATGTGGCAGGCGAATCAGTGAAAGTATTCATTGTTTATCAATAAGAGAAATCCATCCGATCCCTTATGGTGACTGCGAGATAAGAGGGTCTGAACTTCTATGCTGGAAAACCTCTTTGTTGGAGAATCTTCTGCCAAAAGCCATGAAAGATGGGATGGCAATTGTTAAAATCCACAGTCATCCGAGCGGATATGCAGAATTTTCTGTTACGGATGATGCCTCAGATCGGGATATTTTTGGCTCAATTTACGGCTGGATAGACGATGATTACCCTCATGCGAGTATGGTTATGCTGCCAGATGGCAAGATGTTTGGTCGTTATATTGATCCACAGGGAAGTTTCCATCCTCTCGATTTGATTTCGGTTGTGGGGGATAATATTCACTATTGGCATCCAGATCCTGAAAGAGGCGTACTGCCCGAATTCACAATTCGAAACACCCAGGCATTTGGCATGGGAACAACGCAATTGTTAAACCGACTTTCTGTCGCGGTGGTCGGATGCTCTGGAACAGGCAGTCCCGTTATTGAACAACTCGTTCGGTTGGGTGTCCAAAAACTTGTGCTTGTAGACCCTGATCCTATAGAAGAAAAGAATCTCAATAGAATACTAAATTCAAGAATGAGCGATGTGACAGAAGAAAGATATAAAGTCGATATCTTGGATTCTGCAATTAAGCAAATGGGACTTGGGACAAAGGTGGAAGCAATACCAGAAAATATCTGTACGGCAAGAGCGGTTAAAGCTGTTGCCGAATGTGATATCATTTTCGGGTGTATGGATGGCTCTGAGGGAAGGCATCTATTGTAAGCGTCCGGTGAGTTTTTGGAATTTTTGTGGCGATGGTGAATTGTTATTTTTCCGCGGCTCGCTGTTTGGCCCACTCATCGGGCAG
>MHXZ01000063.1 GCA_001825665.1 Planctomycetes bacterium GWF2_41_51
GTGGGCTCCATCTACTCCGCTTGAGGAAGGTCTGACTGCTACAATAGAATACTTCGAATCTCTTCTAAAGCAAAAAGCAATATCAGAACCTGATTTGTTAATGAATAAAATTTAATTTATTTTTTATAAAAGCGAAAGTTCTCTTTTAACTTCATTGATTACACTGTCCCATTTTCCAAAAGTTTCCTGTCTGAATATCCGCATAGTCGGATACCATGGGCTGTCTGAACGTTTATCAAGCCACCGCCAATCAGATTTGGAATTAAGAAGAAGCCAAACAGGAACTCCAAGGGCGCCTGCAAGATGCGGTATCATGGTATCGACCGATATAACCACATCAAGGGACTTAATTATTCGGGCTGCTTTATAAACATCCTCTGAGCCTGACAATATCCCGAAATCTTCAGTTCTTTCAATCAGGCCGCTGCCTTTTTGGAGGATGTATAAATCTAAATCTTTAATTTTGCTTAACGAAATTATCTGGTCATAAGGTATTGAACGATATTTGTCCCAATCACCAGATTTCCAAACTATACCGGCTTTTATCGCGTTTGTTTTATCATCTGCCTGCGCATCAATATGTAAATATGGGACATTCGCAGGTATATTATTAATATTTGTTCTGAAAATATAAGGCAGCTCCATTAATTCAATATCAACATCATATTCAACCGGCGGCGATTCATTGTTAAGCGGTAAAAAAACAGCTTTAGTTTTCATTGTTTCAAGCAATTTAATTAATTCAGGCTGAACCCATACGAATGTTTTGGATGCAACAGCTTCTACAAGCGGAAGATAACGGATAAATTGAATTGTATCACCTAAACCATGATAACATCTTATTAAAACTGTTTTATTATTTAAAGATGAACCGTTCCATATAATTTGAAAATGGCGTGGAATAGTATTTAAATTTTTTTGACGATGTAAATTAAAAATTATATCATTTATCTTCCAGGCTGATTCAAAATCACCATTAGTGATATGAAATTTCCATTTTAATGCCAAATCTTTTTCATTCATAAATCAACAAAGATTATTCCATTGTTTTATAAAGGCATCTCAATATTTCAGCAACACTCCATGCCTGCGAGATACATCCTCGTGCTGTAAACGGTTTTTCAGCATCAAAAATTTCGCTTACAGTCCCGATACAAGCTTCGTTAAGATGATCTTCAAAAGATTTCAAAAAATGGCGGGCTTTTGATTTTTCTTCAGGATAAATCTTTAACCAGGCATCAATATACGGCCCTATAAGCCAGGACCAGACGGTACCCTGATGGTATGCGGCATCACGTGAACGTAAATCACCAAAATATTTTGCCTTATAATCAGGGTGGTCGGAAGACAAAGAGCGCAAACCGAACGGAGTTAAAAGTTTTGTCTGAACAGTGTTCAAAACCTGCTGCCAATATTTTTTATCGAGGATTTCATGCGGCAAAGAAATTGCAAAAATCTGATTTGGCCGAAGAGCACTGTCGTTACCATTTTCACCGTCAATTATGTCGTAAAGATATCCACCCTGTTCAAACCAGAACTTTTCATTGAACGACTCACGAGCTTTAGCGGCATATTCACTGTATTTATTAAGGTTCTTATTTTCAGGCTGCTCTTTCTTTAAAAATTTAATAATAACACACAGCGCATTGTACCAAAGTGCATTAATTTCAACTGCTTTTCCCCTGCGCGGCGTTACAATCCAATCTCCGCATTTGGCATCCATCCATGTTAAATGATAGCCTTGCTGTCCCTGACTCAAGAGTCCATCCTCCAAATCTACAGCAATTCCAAATAAAGTCCCTTTGAAATGCGCTTCAATAATGTCAATTAATTTCGGCAAAAGCATTCTTAATATCAATTTATCTTTTACATTCGTAAGATATCTATCGAGTGCATGAAAAAACCACAGAGTAGCATCGGCAGTCTGGTATATTCCCTGTTTTCTTTGTTCGGGAAACATATTAGGAATCAAACCATTCTTTACATAATCCGCAAATGTCCTGAGTATCCATCTTGCCTCGGTCGTTCTGCCGGTAATATGCGTAAGGCCTTCAAGGCTTATCATTGTGTCTCTGCCCCAATCTGTAAACCAGTGATAGCCGGCGATTACGGTTCTTATCTCATCGCCCAAGGCGTTAGCGCGTATGACATCGGCTGTTCTGCCTGCCGGAATAATGATATATTGGTCAGCCGCGAGTACAAGTTCTGTGCTGAAATCAGATTTAATCATGGCATTTTCAATCAAGTGAGTTCTTCTGATATGTTCAGCATCGATAGCTTCTTTACTCGAGAGGGTGCGAATCAAATCCCAGCTTTCACTGGATGCTATTATACAGGTAGATGAGCCGGGATTTAAGTTTAGGCAAAAAAACCCGGGACTCCACAAGGAAGATACAGAATCATAACCTGCCTGCGATTCGTATGTATAGTTCAATTCATATTGTATATTGTCAAGTGTGAACGAATATTTTTCAGCATCTACAGTTATTTTCAGAGAAGGGAAAATGGAATTTAAATATATTTCAAATTGATTCGATTTCGCAGAAAATGTATATTCCTTTTTTCTCTCTCGTGTAAATGGTTTGCCATGAGGTCTGAATTCCACGGATGGACGCAGAAGAAGCTGGATAGGAGTCTGTGAAAGTAAACGATATATTATATAGATTGTATTTTGGAGATGCGGCATTAACAATGTTTTTTCGAGAATGCAATCTTCAATCGTATATTTCCAGACAGGCAAGCCATTTTCAAGTCTAAACTCAGTGAGATATGTTCTATTTTCAGATAATTGCTCATCTTCCAACTGACTGCCTGCAAATGTTACTATTTTGGATTTAGCAGTTTTTAAATCTGCGGGGAAGCAAACCTGCTCAATTAGGTTATTCAGCATAATGATTCTTCCAAGCGGTGCGGCCAAAGCTGCTATAAGGTAGCCGTGATAGCGCCGAGTAGGTATGCAGCAAAGAGTGCCTGACGCATAACCGCCTAATCCATTGGTTACAAGCCATTCCCGGTTTAGATTCGTATTATTTTCTATATTGATTTTACGGATTATTTTTTCCATTACTTCTCCTGCATTCAAACCGATTTTAAAACAATAGCGCATTCGGCAGGCAAACGCCATCCTTCTATAAATTCAATTTCAGCAATTCCATATCCGCCATAAGCGGGTTCTTCGCTGTTAAAAACAATTTCCCACTTTTTATTCCTGTATGGGGCAAAAATTTGATTTGCGACAGGTGAACAAAACAAAGATTTTCCAAAATTAAATATCAGAAGTCTTCCTTCGTTTTCTTTCAGGAATCTGAGAATAAAAGTATTATCATTGAGAATCGCACTTTCTATATGATATAAATCAAGACTTGAAAAGACAGGGTCATTTTTTCGGAGTTTAACCAATTCTTTAAACATCGTGTAAAAATTATTATTATGTCTCTCATTTAATTTCAATTTACATTTCAAAAAAGTATCGGATTCAGCGGGATGCGGCATAATACTCGCTATCTTTTCGGTTTTTATCACAGGAAACTGTTTCAAAAACTCCCATCGATATTTATCAATGGGGAAAGTCACATCCGCAAAATACAAAAACGGTGACGAACAATTAAATTCCTGTCCCTGAAATATTAAAGGTGTCCAGGAGCCAAGCAGCAGCAATGCCGCTGCACATCTGCATTTAGAGGGAGAAATTAACTGGTGCATTCTTGTGCCAAAAGCGGTATTTGCAATCTGATCATGATTTTCCGTATAGCAGATAAATTTTGAGAGAGCAATTGCTTCGGTAGAACTGCCTCGTCTTTTCTTCTGCCATCGCGAGAACTGCCCCTGATAAATAAAT
The DNA here is from genome assembly GCA_001825665.1 of Planctomycetes bacterium GWF2_41_51. GTDB lineage: Bacteria > Planctomycetota > Phycisphaerae > Sedimentisphaerales > UBA12454 > UBA12454. Next base: position 3,839 of record MHXZ01000063.1, read on the forward strand.
CCATATTTTACAGCCGATGTTATTTCCTGCGCGGCTCCGGTATAATCACTGTAATATGCGTCATTTTTTCCAGTTAATGCTACATGCATAGTATGATGAAAATCATCGTTCCATATAGCGTCTAAACCGTAATCATCTATGAGCATTCTTTGCTGAGGTTCATTTTCTCCGGTAATGAACAGAGATTTTTCCGGGCTGGCCTGTCGTACTTTGCTAACTATCTCTTTGATAATATGTACCTGCGATTTATCTATTATTTCCTGTGTAGCGTCTAATCTAAAACCATCGATGTGGAATTCATCTACCCAATAGCAGGCGTTGGTTATGAAAAATTCCCGCACATGTTTCGAACCACTCTCATCAAAATTATAGTGATTTCCCCATTCGCCGCTGTGAGAAGATAAATATTCTTTGGAAAAATATTCAATAAAACTTTCAGGGCCAATATGATTGTAAACGACATCGAGGATGATCCCCATTTTCAATTTATGAGCTTTATTTACGAAAGTTCTAAAGTCATCAGGCGTTCCATAAATATGATAAGGAGAAAACAAACAAATACCATCGTACCCCCAGCCAAAGTTTCCGATAAACTCACATACCGGCATAAGTTCGAGAATAGTAATGCCGGCATCAGCGATTTGTTCCAACTGCTCAGCCGCTGCGAGCCAGGTCCCCTCGGGAGTATAAACTCCTATATGCATTTCATAAATTATCTGATTTTTCGCGATTAATCCCTTCCAGTCCTGGTCTGACCATTCGAATAAAGAAGCATCAATAACTTGTGATGCACCTTTAGGCCCCTGAGGCTGAAATCTTGATACGGGATCCGGCAGAAGTGATTTGTAATTTTCCGGAAGAAAGCGATAAAGCATTGGTTCAGATTTTTTTTTTACTGAAGCGCTGAAGTATCCATCTTCTTCAACAGTCATTTTTATTTTTTGTGAAAAAGGCTGTTCAATTATCAATTCCATATTGGTATTCGAGGAAGCCCAAACACGAAAATCAACAAAATCATCGATTATCTCCGCCCCAATCGGATAGTTTCTTGTCATGCTCGAACGATTTTGCTCATTTGCCATATCTTTATTCGATATCTACTTTCTTTAATGCTTCTCGCGGCGGTCCCACAATCACATTTCCATAAGAATCGTATCTTCCTCCATGGCAAGGACAATCCCAGCTCTGTTCGTTATTATTCCGCTGAACTATGCACCCCATATGCCTGCATGAAGCCGAAAAAACATGTGTCTTTCCGTCTTTGTCTTTATACACAGCACAGGTTTGATTTTTGATTCTCATCAACGCTCCCTCTTCAGGCTTCAACTTTTCTATATCTTCTTCATAATTAAAAATTCTGTCACCGACAAAATGCTTGATAACATGCCCTATTTCCTTTGTCAGCTTCGGCATTGACAGCAGCAGTTTAATTCTTGAAGGTGAAAAAATTGCAGCAAGCGGATTTTCCCTTTTCAAAACTAAATCACTGACCAATTTGGCTGATGCACTTCCGAAAGTTAAACCATCTCCCGAATACGATGCGAGCACAAGTACGTTTTCAGAGCCGGGAACAAAACCCGCATAAGGCAGTCCATCTGCCGACTCAAAATATTCACTGCACCAGTAGTATGGAATTGATTTCACTTTATATCTTTGGTTGGCATATTCCTTAAGATTCTCAAAACTCTCTCTCGAATCAGGCTTTGACCCGACATGATAATCCGCGCCGCCAATTATCAATAAATTTTCATCTTGCGTCGAAGCAATTCGCGTATAATGATAAGGTACATCAGTATCCCAATAAAGTGCATCCTCAATTTTACTATCTGCTTCAACACCAATTACAAAAGAAAGCATTGGATAGATTCGCGGCTGAATATTTATTTTTCCGGTTAGTGAAGTATGCCCGGCAAGGATAAGTTTTCCTGCTTCAATAGTGCTGGTAGATGTTGTAATTAAAACTTTATCATTCTTTTCTTCAAATTCCTTCATCGTTGTATGTTCAAAAATCCTGCCTCCTGACGATGTAAATGCCTTAGCTAAACCTGTCAAATAAGCAAGCGGTGAAAACCTTGCCTGATTTTGAAAAAGCAGCGATTTGAATTTAGGAAATGGCAGCGGATTATTGGTTTGAATTGAAGTTGAAATATCGATTTTCGATGCGCAATCATGTTCTTCTTCTATTGCCTTATTATCTTTCTCATTCTCTGAATAAAGATAACCAGCTATCCTCTTGAAATCACATTCTATATTATATTTTGCCGCTAAGCTTTCAATCAACGTAACTGCATCTGCTTTTGCGTGTATTACTGTTTTTGCAGCACCCAACCCATAATGCTTTATTAATTTACAATATTCCTGATCGTAATAATTATCCAAATGCCCTGTACTGAACGCAGTTGTGCCGTTCCTTAATGTATTCATTTCTATAAGAACTACATTAAAATTAGCTTCACAAAGCAGCATTGCTGCTGTTAACCCGCTAATTCCTCCTCCGACAACTGCGGCATCGCACTTTATGTTTTCAGTTAGATGAGGGAAATTTGTTTCATTAACCTGATTAAACCAATAAGGCTGATGTTTGTAATCGTTCATTATGTGTCTTCTAAATTCTTTTAAGATAAAAAAATATTAAAATTTAGCAAGACAGCAAAATGCTCAAAAAGAAATCAGAGATAAACTTAATTTTATGCCGCGATTAATCCGCGCATCTGCTTTTGGACAAGTGAATAGTAATAACCCTGCTGCCTCATCAGCGCAGCATGAGTTCCTTGTTCTATTATTTTACCTTTGTTTAAGACAAGAATCCTGTCGGCATTTATTACGGTTGTGAGCCTGTGAGCGATAATGAATGTCGTTCTGCCTTTAATCAATTTTTCCACCGCCTCCTGGACAAGCATCTCTGTCTCGGAATCCAAGGCGGATGTAGCTTCATCAAGAATAAGAATAGGAGGGTTCTTGAGGAGAGCCCGGGCGATTGCGATTCGCTGTCGTTCGCCTGCGGAAAACCTGCCGCCCTTTTCGCCTACAATCGTATCATATCGTTGTTCAAGATTCATAATTAAATTATGGATGTTCGCGGCTTTAGCGGCCGCTTCAATTTCGTGCTTTGATGCAGCAGGATTTCCATAAGCTATGTTGTCACGTATTGATTCATTGAATAAAAGCGCATCCTGAAGGACAACGCCGATGTTTCTCCGCAAGTATTTATGCTTAATTTTGCGAATATCAACATTATCAAGCCGAATAGAACCGGCAACTGGGTCGTAAAAACGCTGAAGCAGGGACATCATTGTTGTTTTACCTGCACCGCTCGGCCCCACTATAGCGATTACTTCACCGGGCTTTGCTTCAAAGTCAATATTTTCCAAAATTTGATTAGCATTATTTTTGTAACCGAAACTTATCTTATCGAAAACGATATGGCCCTTAATTTCAGCCAGATTCGATGAATTCGGGTGGTCAATAATATAATCTGGTGTTTGCAGAATGTTGTAAATTTGCTCAATTGACACAACAGCAATTTGCATTGTTTTATAGATTGCCGCCAACCCCTGAATGGGGGTAAACATATATCCCATATAACTTATAAAAGCCACGAGCGTTCCAACCGTAATTTGGCCTTTAATGACCAAAAAACCGCCTAATCCTATACCGCAAATTCGTGCGGCAAATACCGCGATATTTTGAGCTGCGGAAACGGTAGAGTCAAATTTAACCCCGCTGACAACTATGCGATTTGCAAAGCGAACAGAGCGAAGAAAACGTTTTTTTTCTATATCTTCCATCGCAAAACTGCGGACAGTAATTATTCCCGAAAGAACTTCATTGAACCTGCTGTAAATCTTTGTCCATTTACTTAGTAATGTTCTTTCTCTGAATCTTTGGCGAGGTGCTGCTAACGTTGCGATCAAAACAGGCATAGGAGCAAATACCAGTACAAGCAATGTTAATTGCCAGTTTAAATTAACCATTACTATCAATGATGTGATTAAATATACAATCGCAGGAAGAATGCTGAATGAAATTTCACTAACAGCGCCAATCAAACCCTGGATGCTTCTATCCAGCTTTGTCATTATAGCGCCTACACCTTCTTTGATATGAATATCGTGCGGCAGCCTGTGAATTTTTTCGATTGTGATATTCAGCAGGTTATAATGCAGTTTTAAACGAGTTCGCCAGGTCAGCCAATTGGATAATGCAGAGTTAAATTCTTTGAACAGATTTAAACCAAGCAGCAGGAGAATTCCTTTAAAAACTATTTGGAGTGCATTAGCACCAGAGAACCCGTCAAAGATATACTTCAGGATTAAAGGTTCCAGCGCGTTTAGACCGGCCAGCAGTAAGATCAAAAATAACACGCCGGCAATCGTAAACAGCAATGAACGTGAGAGCAGAAGCCCTAAAAGGTGTTTAAATTTAGTGTATAGACTAACGTCCTGTTTTCCTGTTTCCATTCTGGCAATTCAAATAAGAGAAATAAAGGTTTAAATAACAAATTATGTTACGATTTTGCTATTTCAATGTTCTGTTATTTAGTGCTTTATTTTAAGAAGGAATTTTTCTATCGATTGCCTGGCTGATATATCGCTAATTTGAACCGGAGGATGTTTCATAAAGTAAGAACTCATCGGTAAAAGAGGGCCTCCGATCTTCTTATCTAAACCCAATTTACAAAACCTTATGGCATCTATGGCAACACCTGCACTGTTTGGAGAATCTTCCACGCTTAACCTTAGTTCCAGATTTAATGGAATGTTTGCAAACCCCCTGCCCTCTATCCGCAAGAAACAGACTTTATTATCTTTCTGCCAAGGAACATAATCAGCGGGGCCTATGTGCACCTGTTCGTCAGGCAGCGGTTCATTGAGTTGAGATTGTACTGCCATTGTTTTAGATATTTTTTTACTTTTTAATCTATGCCGATTCAGCATATTTAGAAAGTCGGTATTTCCGCCTGTATTTAGTTGATAAGTGGAATCTATTTTTATACCTCGATCGCAGAATAGCTTCGCTAAATTTCTGTGAAGAATTGTAGCTCCAAGCTGTGATTTTATATCGTCCCCTATACAGGGAAGATGAGATTTTTTAAATTTCTGACCCCATATTTTATCGCTTACAATAAAAACCGGAATGCAATTGACAAAACCAAGTCCCGCATCGAGAGCAGCCTGTGCGTAAAATTCAGCTGCTTTTTGGGAACCGACAGGCAAATAATTAATAAGTATATCGGCTTTGCTCTGTTTTAACACTTTCACTATATCGGCTGCCTTTTGGCTGCTCAACCTGAAAGCATGTTTATCGGAATATTCCGACATATGTTCACTGACACCATCCATTACAGGTCCCATCTGCACAACAGGTCCTGCCGTTTTGAAGTTCCTGAATATTTCTTTCGTGTTATTGGGCAAAGCAAAAATTGCTTCATTTAACGGTTTGCCTACTTTTCTTTTATCTACGTCAAAAGCAGCGACCGGCTCTATATCAGCAGGTGTATATCCGCCAACTGAGTAATGCATTAAACCAATACAGCCATTGTTGGATTTATGGTTATTCCGGTAATATTCAATTCCCTGTAAAAGACTACTGGCACAATTGCCTACTCCAGCGATTGCTATTCGTATTTTTGCCATATAATTGTTCCTTTAATTTACATATCTTTCTACTACTTCTCTGGAAAAATTGGAAAATTCGTTAATGTCGGTAGGCGGGCTTGTATGATCCGGTCTTATCCCGATTGATGGAGGAGTGAAGCAAAATGTAAGTGTAACATCGAATTCGCTCAATTTGCTCATTTGATGATCGAACCATTTAACAGCATTTGGTCTGTGCCAATCCGCCCAACTTATTCCTGTTCTTAATTTTTTTACTTTTAATTTTCTCAGCCAGTAAACGGCTTCATCAAGCCTTTGGTCTTCGAAACAAAACCATTGGCATATTCCCATTGCAGGGTTGAAGTGTTCAAAAGCCGGTTTAACAGTTCCATCAGCACGTATTAATCCTAAATAAAAATGACGATAGTAACTGCTCCCTTCTTTTTCTTTATGTCTTGTAGTGGCTGCCCAGGTTGGAGGCAAATCGAGCAGGCTGTACCAGAAAATGTTTTCCACAATACCTGCTAGCAGTTCATTTGTCCGCTTTAAACCAAAAACCTGAACTTCCTCGGCACCAAAAGATGAAACTCCTACTTCTGTAACCCAAATAGGTAAATGTGTTACGCTTTGTATTTCTTTAATTTTATTCGGCCAATGATTTATTTGCCAATGATTCCAATCCAGAGGAAAGCCATGAACACCCACGGCATCGAGATTTTCGAGTACTTTATTATATGCCATAAGTTTTACGAAGTCAGGGTCAATCGGGCTTATTCCGCCTAATACAAGCTTGATACGGGGTTTTAACTTTTTTATAACTGCGGCAGCTTTGCTTATCATTTGGCTGAACTGTTTCCATCCCGCATCGATTTCAAAGTCCCAATGAGATAAATTATTCGGTTCATTCCAAAGCATTATAGCTGATACCATTTGGCCCTCACCGGTTCGAGTACATCAAAAGAATTAAACTGATAAGAAAACATATTATCAGTATTGGCCTTGGTACTTTCATTTAGAAATATGCTTAATTAATTCCAGCATTTTCCTGATTTATAAAATTATCTAAAAAAATATATTAAAACAATTCAATTTAAGGGGAATTTTTAATGAAGAAAATACTCATTACAGGCGGCGCAGGTTTTATCGGTTCACATTTAGCAGATGAATTGCTCAATAACGGTTATCATTTACGTATTATAGATAACCTCAACCCACAGGTTCACGGGTATATAGACAAACCTCCGCATTATCTATCCAAAGACGCAGAGTTTATCTACGGTGATGTTCGTAATCCCCAAATTGTGAATTCGGCGCTCAAAGGCATAGATGCTGTATTTCATCTTGCGGCAGCTGTGGGTGTAGGGCAAAGTATGTATGAAATAGAAAAATATACGAGCAATAACAGCCTGGGAACCGCGGTTTTATGCCAATGTATAATTGATAATCACCAGGATATAAGCAAGTTTATTGTTGCGTCGAGTATGAGTATATACGGCGAAGGACAGTATATTAATAACAATCATCAAATCGTGGGCAACGCAAAAAGAACTCTTGAACAGCTTAAAAAATATATATGGGAACCATTTGATACCGATGGAACTCCCCTTCAGCCAATACCAACAAATGAAAACAAACAGCCGGATTTAACCAGCATATATGCTTTAACAAAATATGATCAGGAAAGAATGTGTATTATCATGGGAAACGCTTACAATATTCCGACTGTCGCTCTTCGCTTTTTCAATGTATATGGAACAAGGCAGTCTTTATCAAACCCCTATACCGGTGTATTGGCAATTTTCGCTTCAAGACTGCTAAATGGCAACACCCCTTTAGTTTTCGAGGATGGCAATCAGAAACGCGACTTTATAAATGTGAAAGACATAGCACGAGCATGCAGGCTTGTTTTGGAAAATCCAATTACCAGAGATAAAATTTATAATATTGGAAGCGGAAATTGTTACACTATTAAAGAAATTGCTGAATTACTTTCATCAGTTTTGAACAAGAATATAGAACCGGTAATCACACGCAAGTACAGGGTCGGAGACATTCGTCATTGTTTTGCAGATATTCGGCACGCGAACTCTGAACTTGGTTTTTCACCGCAAATAAATCTTGAACAGGGTTTAACAGAATTATCACAATGGCTTGCAGAACAGATTTCCACTGATGAATTTGAAAAAGCAAGTCAGCAGCTAATCCAGCGAGGACTTACAATATGAGCCGTCAGGAAACCTGTATAGAAGGATTGGGTGTTTCTGAATGGTTTAAGATTGGCCAGTACGGACGAGTTGAAAAAGTACTCAATGAACTAAGAGCCATATCGATTAAGCATATTCGTGCGGCCTTTTCGTATGAAGACTGGCATCAACAAGATGGCAGTCAATGGTTCGAATGGCTGTTTTCTAATTTAAGCAAAAATTTTGAACTTTTGCCCTGCTTTGTTTTCAATCCAGGCTCAAAAATTTACAACATGCAGGAATTCGCGGATTTTATTAAATTAATGATTCAGAAATTCGGACTGCATTTCCAATGGTTTGAATTATTGAACTCACAAAACAGTCGGATATGCAGTGATTATAAAACTTTCAACAACTTAATTAAAGAAGTCGCCGCAGAAGCCAAGATAAATCATAAAAAAATACTCGTGGGCGGCATATCTCCTTGTGACATAGAAATTTTAGATTTGTTTTCGAGCGATTTGGTTAATGATATTGATGCAATTGGAATTCGCGATTTTCCCGGTAATTACGGATGGATTAATTGGGATAATTCCATAAATAAAGTCCGTAAAGTATTTGAGGAAAATAAAATAAATTTACAAATATGGATAACTGAAACGGGTTTTTCAACATGGGGCAGAGACGAATTCGGGCAAATAACAAATTTTATTGATTTTCTAAAAGTGCATGTCGATAGGCGTTACTGGTATTCTGCAGAAGATTTAACAAATGAATTATTTAACAAAAACGAAGATGTGGAAGAGAAGCGGCAATATCATTTCGGTTTAATTAAAAACGACGGCAATCCGAAACTAATTTATCGCATCTGGAAGCAGCAGGGTCTTCAGGGACTGCAAAGTATAAGCAGCTACAATGGTTTTACATCTCAATCGTTTGGCGAAAGCAGGAAATTGGCTATGATAACAGGCGGAGCCGGATTTATTGGTACTAATCTTGCCGACAAACTTCTCAGTTCAGGTAAATCAGTAATTATATTCGATAATCTTTCAAGGCACGGCACAGAACACAACATAAAATGGCTGAAACAAAAATATCCCGACAAAATAAAAATCAAATTTGCCGACATTCGCAATAAATACGCATTAAGAGATGTGCTTAATTGCGTTGATCAGGTATTTCATCTGGCTGCGCAAGTAGCGGTTACATCGAGCATTATTGACCCGGTTGAGGATTTCAGCGTTAACATCAATGGAACTTTAAATCTGCTGGAAGAAATCAGAAGAATGAAAAATCGGCCTTCATTGCTTTTCACCTCAACAAATAAAGTTTACGGCCGTTTGGATGATATAAATTTTGTTCAGACCAATTCACGCTATGAGCCTGTAAATACAGATATTAAAAATAACGGTATTGGGGAAAACAGGCATCTCGATTTTCATAGTCCTTACGGATGTTCCAAAGGTTCGGCAGACCAATACGTTCTGGATTATTGCAGAATATATGATTTATCAAATGTTATTTTCAGGATGAGCTGCATTTATGGTCCGCATCAATTCGGAACCGAAGACCAGGGCTGGGTCGCATATTTTTTAATTCAGGCAATAAATAATAAAAATATCACAATTTTCGGGAATGGGAAACAGGTCAGAGATATTTTATTCGTAGATGATTTAACGCAGGCAATGACACTGGCAATGAAGAATATTGATGTTGTAAAAGGAAAAGTTTTTAATATAGGCGGCGGACCGGATAATACTATCAGCATATTGGAATTCCTCGAGGAGATTAAAAAGCTAAATATCCAAATGCCTGACATAAATTATGGACAATGGAGAAGCGGAGACCAGAAATATTATGTCTCAAATATTAATTTATTCAAAAGCCTTACAGGTTGGCAGCCAAAAGTAACTTCTCGCCAGGGAATTAAAAAACTTTTCGAATGGCTGAATGATAAACACTATAAAATTATCAATGAGAAAATACATGAATATACAGCAATCTGAAAAACAAAGCATATCGAAAATAATCAAAAACCCTCCTTCTTTAATGAAAGCTGCCGTTTTCGCAGGGCCGAATCAAATTAAAATATATTCTGTTGAAATACCGCAGCCTAAAAAAAATCAAGTCAGAATAAAACTACAGGGATGCGGAATTTGCGCTTCGAATCTGCCGGTATGGCAGGGGCGGGAATGGTTCAAGTATCCGCTCGAACCAGGTTATCCGGGACATGAAGGCTGGGGTATAATTGATGATGTAGGAGACAATGTAAGCGAATTTAAAAAAGGTCAGCGTGTAGCTTTCCTGTCAGATCACTCGTATTGTGAATATGAAAATGTCAATTCGGATGCAGTTGTTAAATTACCAGATTCATTGAACAAATACCCATTCCTCGGTGAACCTTTCGCATGCGCGATGAACATATTAAAAAGGAGCGAACTCCAGGCCGGACAAAAAATCGCAATTATCGGCATAGGCTTTCTCGGGGCAATGCTCACGTCATTAGCCGCCCAGCAAGGCTGTGAAGTTATAGCCATTTCAAGAAGGCCGTTTTCTCTCTCAGTCGCAAAGAATAAAGGGGCCGCTCATACAATCCTTATGGAAAATAAATATGACATAATCAAAAAAGTAAAAGAATTAACGAATAGCTCGGGATGTCAGCGCGTTATTGAAGCTGTTGGAAATCAGGAATCAATCGAATTGGCAGGAGAATTGATCTCTATCAAAGGCAAATTGATTATTGCAGGTTATCATCAGGATGGTTTGAGAAAAATTAATATGCAGGTTTGGAACTGGAAAGGCATTGATGTTATTAATGCGCATGAAAGAGAAATGTCAGTTTATTTGGAAGGCATTCGCTCGGCTATAACGGCAATCGAAAAGGGAGACTTCTGGCCGTTCGATTTGTTAACCAATAGTTATACCATTGAGCAATTGCCGAATGCTTTTGAAGATATGCAGAAAAGGCCTGATGGTTTCATGAAAGCTTATTTAATATTTTAATCCTATGATTTTAGCAGCCGAACAAAATACAATCTCCACAAAACCCCGCGTTGGTTTTTTAGGCATGGGTTGGATAGGCACCAGCCGAATGGAAGCAATAATAAAACGTAATTTAGTAGATGTTATAACAATCGCAGATCCGAATATAACAGTTTATGAAAAAATCAAAAACTTGGTTCCAAAAGCTTTTTTTGTACAAGATATGGAACAGATGATGGAACAAAAATTAGATGCGATTGTAATTGCGACACCAAGCGCTTTGCATTGCAAGCAATCGGTCAAAGCTCTTGAATCTGGAGCGGCCGTTTTCTGTCAAAAACCTCTCGGCAGAAATCTTCGAGAAACAACAAAAGTGGTCAATACGGCAAAGGAAATGAACCGTCTTTTGGGAATTGATTTTTCATATAGATATGTTCGTTCCTTACAGGCGGTTTATGATTGCATCAGTCAGGGACAAATAGGCGATGTTTATGCCGTTAATTTGGTTTTCCACAATGCTTATGGCCCTGATAAAGATTGGTTCTATGATGTAAAGCAATCTGGCGGCGGCTGCGTCATTGATTTGGGAATACATTTGATAGATTTATGTTTATGGATTTTAGATTTCCCTGAAATCCTTCAATGCAGCAGCAAATTGTATTCAAAAGCAAAACCATTCAATCACGCAGAAAACAAAGTTGAAGACTATGCATCAGCTCAATTAATATCTGACAATGGTACAGTAATAAACCTTGCATGTTCATGGAACCTTTCTGCCGGCTGCGATGCGATAATAAAGGCAGAATTTTTCGGCAAAGACGGCGCGGCGGTTTGGGGAAATGTTAATGGTTCATTCTTTAATTTTAAATCTAAAAAAATGAAAGGGACCGCCTCGCAAATCTTATTCGATTCACCGGATGACTGGTTTGGCAAAGCTGCCGCAAAATGGTCAGAAAAACTTGTAAAAAGCTGCGAATACGATTCGGATGTAGAATCCGTAAATGCAGTTGCAAAAGTTATAGATATGATTTACCAGCGTTATTAGGAGAAAATACAATGCCTGCGAAAACAAAAAGTTCGAAATCTCGAATGTCCAGGACTAAAACCAGAAGATCGGTAACAAAGCCGGTAACAAAAAGTAAAAGCACATCAAAACGCACCACAGACCACAAGGAAATTATGAAGTGGGCCGAAAACAGAGGCGGCCAACCAGCGGCTGTTAAAAGAACTCGCGGTTCAAAAGAAACCGGCCTTATCAGAATTGATTTTCCCGGATATTCAGGCTCTAAATCGCTTGAACATATTAGCTGGGATGATTTCTTTAAAAAATTTGATAAATCGAAACTGCAGCTCGTTTATCAGGATAAGACAAAAGACGGAAAGAAAAGCAGATTCAATCGCTTAGTTAAGATAAAAAAATGATTTTTAAAAAATTGCCCAAACGTATTCTGATGACAGCCGATACAATAGGAGGAGTCTGGAATTATAGTATAGATTTAATTGGTGCATTGGAACAATATGGAATAGAAACTGCCCTGCTTTCAATGGGCAGAAAGCTTGATAACTCACAGCGAAAACAAATAGCAAAGCTGAGAAATCTGCAACTCTATGAGACAGATTATAAATTGGAGTGGATGGATGATCCATGGAACGACGTTGAAGCAGCGGGCAGAACATTACTGGAAATTGAAAACATTTTCAGGCCGGACATTATTCATCTAAATGGCTATAGTCATGCGTGTTTAAACTTTAATGCTCCTGTCTTAGTTGTCGCTCATTCCTGTGTTTATTCATGGTATGAAGCTGTTTTCAATAAACGTCCTCCCGCCAAATGGAATAAATATTACGAAAATGTACTCGCGGGCCTGCGATCCGCAAATATTGTTACTGCCCCTACTGGTACTATGATTAAATCAATGCTGAAAATATACGGACAATTCAATTATGCTGAGCCTGTTCATAATGCCAGAAATACTATTGCTCAAACTACCAATAAAAAGATGTGTTTTATTTTTACTTCCGGAAGATTATGGGATGAAGCCAAGAATATAGCTGCATTGGATTGCGCTGCTCAAAAAATCAAATGGCCGATATATGCAGCCGGAGAAAATATACATCCGAATGGAAAAGAATATAAATTTAAAAATATTACAGTAGCTGGATTTTTAAATCATAAAAAGATATCAGAATATAATTCAAAGGCTTCCATTTTCGTTCTTGCCGGTAAGTACGAGCCTTTCGGTTTATCGGCACTTGAAGCGGCATCGGAAGGATGTGCACTTGTTTTGAGCGACATTCCTTCGTTTAAAGAGATTTGGCAGGACTGCGCTTTATACGTTAATCCTGACAAATCCGAGGACATTGCTTCAAAGGTTAATTCTCTTATTAACGATAAACAAAAATTGAAATATTACGGTCAAAAAGCTCAAAACAAAGCGAAGATATATTCAATTGAAAAAATGTCCGCTGCTTATCTCAATATATATTGCAAATTACTTAAACCTCAGCCATTGTGCCTTACGAACTGATTATAGGAAAGGAAAAAGATGCGTATTGCAATGTTTTATCATTCCCTCATCAGTGATTGGAACAACGGCAACGCTCATTTCCTGCGTGGGATTGTTGCGGAACTTTTACGGCTCGGCCATAATGTCAATGTTTATGAGCCTGAGAATGGCTGGAGTTATAATAATTTAATTAAATTTCATGGAAATAATCCTATTGAGGATTTCAGTAAATCATTTCCGCATTTAAAAAGCATAAAATACAGATTAGCTGATTTTGATTTGAACGTTTTGAACGATATGGATTTAGTTATCGTTCACGAATGGAATGAACCTCAACTGATAAGGATGATAACACAGCACCGCAAATCAAATACTGGTTATAAATTATTATTTCACGATACTCATCATCGCTGCGCATGTCAGCCGCAACATACGCAAAATCTTGATATATCCTCGTTCGATGGAGTGCTTGCTTTTGGTAAAGTTTTGGCCGACATTTATTTAGCCAAAAATTGGAATAATAATGTTTGGGTCTGGCACGAAGCGGCGGATACAAACATATTTAAACAAGTTAACGATGAAACAAGGAAAAGTGATTTAGTTTGGATTGGAAACTGGGGCGATAACGAACGATCGCAGGAAATTCAGGAATTTTTGATTGCCCCTTCCTGTGATTTGAAATTAAAGGCAAATGTATATGGTGTCAGATATCCATCTAAAGCAATGAAAATGCTGAGTAATGCCGGCATTCAATATAAAGGCTGGCTTGCAAACCACAAAGTTCCGCATATTTTTCAACATCATCGATTCACAGTTCACATTCCGCGAAGGCCGTACAGCCAATTGCTTGTTGGCGTCCCGACTATCCGAGTATTTGAGGCATTGGCCTGTGGTATCCCATTGATTTGCGCTCCCTGGCAGGATTCAGAAAATCTTTTTACACCAGGAAAAGATTATCTGATGGCTGAAAATGGCAGTGAAATGAAAAAACAAATGAAAAAGATTATCAATGAACCCGAATTTGCAGCGCAATTAGCCGAGCATGGAAGAAAAACAATATCACAAAGACATACTTGTGCCCATCGCGTTACTCAGCTATTAAGTATATGCAAACAGCTTGACATAGATATCAATACTGAGAAAAAACAATCTGCGAAAAAGGAAAAAATCAATGCCTGAAAAATGCCGAATAGATTTTTACGGTTCAAGCCTTGTCTCAGCATACTGGAATGGAGCCGCTACTTATTATCGGGGAATTATCAAAGAGTTAAATAAGTTAGGTTATCAAGTAAAATTTTATGAACCTGATGCGTTCAATCGCCAGAAGCATAGAGATATAAAAGATTTGACTTATGCGGAAAGTATTATTTACCAGGCTCAAAAAGAAGATGAAGTCAGAACAATCCTTAAAAAAAGTGTGGATGCTGATATCATTATCAAAGCCAGCGGTGTGGGTGTTTTTGACCGGTTGCTCGAAGAAGAAGTTTTAAAACTTAAATCGCAAAAAAATCTCGTAATTTTCTGGGATGTTGATGCGCCTGCAACCCTTGACAGAATGCAAAACAATCCTGATGATTATTTTCGGTCTCTTGTTAGTCAATATGATTTAATTTTAACTTACGGCGGCGGTAAACCCGTAGTCGATAAATATCTTTCATTCGGTGCCAAAAAATGCGTTCCAATATACAATGCTCTTGACGCAGAAACACATTACCCTGTTGCGCGCTCAAATAAATTCAAAAGTGATTTAGCTTTTCTCGGCAATCGTATGCCCGATAGAGAAAAACGTGTTTTCGAATTCTTCTTCAAACCTGCGCAAAAGCTTGCACATAAAAAATTTTTATTAGGAGGCAGCGGCTGGGATATCAACACTCCCTTCTTATCTAATTTGGAGTATGTCGGCCATGTTTATACAGCAGAGCACAATGCTTTTAATTGCACGCCTTTGGCAATTCTAAATATAAGCAGGGAAAGCATGGCAAGCTTTGGCTTTTCTCCTGCGACTCGTTTATTTGAAGCGGCCGGCGCAGGCGCCTGTATAATCACTGATAAATGGCAGGGTATTGAGAATTTTCTCGAGCCGGAAAAAGAATGTTTCATTGCTGAAGATGGCGAACAGGTTGCTGATATACTTTCACATTTAACGCCTGATATTGCGAAAAGAACCGGTTTAAACGCATTGCGAAGAATCCTTTCAGAACATACGTATTCCAAACGTGCCGCCGAATTAGACCGTTTGCTGATATGAATAAAAATCTAAACATTGTCTTTGTCGGACTTTCTATAACAAGTTCATGGGGCAACGGCCATGCGACAACATACCGTGCCTTAATACGGCAGCTTGCTGCACGAGGACACGATGTAACCTTCTTTGAATGTGATGTTCCATGGTATTCATCGAACCGCGATTTACCCAGCCCCACCTTTTGCCGAACTTTGCTTTATAAAGATGTTGAAGATTTGCGCATCAATTATGAAAGGGTAATAAAAAATGCGAATTTCATTATTCTCGGCTCTTATGTTCAAAAAGGCGTTCCCACCGCAAATTGGCTTTTGAAAACTGCCAACTGTCCTGTAGGCTTCTATGATATCGATACTCCTGTAACACTCGCAAAACTTGCGAATGGAGATTATGAGTATATTGATAATTCAGTACTACCTCGATTTTCTGTTTATCTTTCTTTTACAGGCGGAAAGACACTTGATATTCTGCAAAATGAACTCGGCTCACCAAAAGCGATACCTTTCTATTGTTCAGTTGACATTGATAAATACTTTCCTCAGCAGCAGGAAAAATGTTACGACCTTGGTTATCTCGGAACCTTCAGTCCAGACCGTCAGCCTGCGTTAAAAAAGCTTATGCTCGATGCTGCCGATAAATGGATTAATGGAAAATTCATCGTAGTCGGGCCGCAATATCCAAAAAATGTAAAATGGCCGAAAAATTTAACTAAAATAGAACATCTTGAACCCTCAAAACATAGGAGCTTTTACAATTCACAGCGTTATACTTTAAATATTACCCGTATAGATATGATAAAGGCCGGTTTTTCTCCGAGCGTCAGATTATTCGAAGCCGCAGCTTGCGGTACTCCGATTATCAGTGATTATTGGCAAGGCATCGAAACCTTTTTCAAACCCGACGATGAAATCTTAATTTCATCTTCACCTCAGCAAACCTTAAACTATATTCAGGATATCCCTGAAGAAACAAGAAAGCAAATAAGCATTAATGCAAGAAAACGTGTCATTAACGAGCATACCGCCTCTGTCAGGGCAAAGCAGCTTGAACAAATTATTTGTTCTTTATTGCCATAGTGAAGTTATATCTGCAGGCAAAATATTCGACAGCCCGCTTATTTGTCCTTCCGTCATCTTGTTTTTGAAAACAGCAAAAACTGCGTGTATAACCTTTAGCGGATCTATATGACGTGTTAGATTTTTTGTCACGTAATTGACAAATTCGTGGCTGGTTTTCATTTTAATTGGTTTATTCCCGGGTTTATAGCCGTGATAAAAGACGCCCTGCAATAGCATAGGAAGTTGTGCGGCAAAATCCGCCGCTTCATCGACTGTCAGCCGGTCACGCAACGCTATAAGCACTGCTCTCATTGCCACATAAGCTTCTTCCATATCGCCGAAACCAAGTTCGCTGTTTAAATCGCTCAGCCATTCATGCAATGTTGAAATTGATTGGTCTAATGTATGTACTCCGGTTATTGACGTCATTATACACCTCAGATTTAATTTACTTTTTTATATTAAATTTTGAATCAAATAAAAATAAGCAATTAACTTAAATTCAATAAGATTAATGGCTGTGCACCGTCTCTAAATTTAACATCATTTCAGATTTATTTTTAATTTCAATTTGTACAATACTGAGATTTACAATTACCTGAAAATCGCCTCTGTTTATCTCAATAATTTTATTGGGTTCATCGAAATTAACGGTTACTTGCCCAGGTGAACCGTTTATCAAATGCAAATTTTCCTTTCGCAGCTTAATCAGACATTTATACCAATCAAGCATTGAATTATGAGGATGGATTTCAATTTCTGACCAGTTCAATTTTGAATTTAAAAAAGTTTGTTCAGACTGCGGGTCTGGAACATCATCTGGATTCCAGCCAAATGCACCAAATTCATTTTTACGTCCTTCCGTGATTCCTTGAGCAAGTTTCTCATCTTTAACATCAGTAAAATATTGAAATGGAGACGAAGCGGCAAATTCTTCACCCTGAAAAATCATTGGAACAAATGGAGATGTCAGCACAATCGCAGCCGCAATTTTGGCTTTTTCATCTGATACTAAATGGCTGATTCTTTCTCCGGTTGCTCGATTGCCAATCTGGTCATGATTTTGAATATAACAAATAAAATTACTGCCATCACAATGTTCTGCTGCTCTGCCATGAACTGCTTTTCGATATTTGCTGTATTTGCCGTCATAGACAAAAACAGATTTCAGACATTTAGCCAAATCGGCAATTTTCCCGAAATCTTCATAATACCCGCTTGTTTCACCCGTTAAAACAGTATGCAGCGCATGGTGAAAATCATCATTCCATGATGCGTCAAACCCGTACCCCCCAATATTGAAATCCTGCACAATTCGCGGATTATTCAAATCGCTTTCCGCAATCAAATAAAAATACCTGCCTGTCTCATATTCTAATTTCCTTACTTCTTTGGCAATTTGTTCAAGAATATGAATTGCCGACTGGTCATAAATCGAATGAACCGCATCAAGCCGCAATCCATCCAGATGATAATCTCTCAGCCACATCAGCACATTATCAGCAATAAATTGCCTCGGTTCGAAACTCCACTCGCCATCGAAGTTAAAAGCGTTTCCCCAAATCGTCGAATACTTCTTTGAAAAATAAGGCCCGAATTGCTGAAGATAATTCCCTTCGAGTCCAAAATGATTATAAACGACATCTAATATCACTCCCATCTCTTTCAAATGGCAGCTGTTAATGAATTTTTTAAATCCATCCGGCCCGCCATAGAGATGATGAGGAGCAAAAATATTTACTCCATCGTATCCCCATCCCCTTCTTCCTGCAAATTCATTCACTGGCATAACTTCAATATGAGTTATCCCGAGTTCTTTTAAATAATCTAATTTTTCTATCGCCGCTTCAAACGTCCCTTCAGGAGTAAACGTACCTATATGCAATTCATATAATATCGATGCTGCCAAAGGAGGCTGCTGCCAATCCTGATCAAGCCATGTAAACGAATCATGATCAATAGTCCTCGAAAGTCCATGAATACCATTCGGCTGGTAACAACTGCGAGGATCCGGATACGGCCCCTTACCATCAATGATATACCCGTAATCGCACGCTTCATTAAATTCAAAAACATATTCCCACCACTCCCCTTTTTTCGTCATAGGCAAAATCTTGTCATTTATTTTAATCTCCATCCTTCCTGTTTTCGGCGACCATACTCTAAAATTTCTCACCTTACTTCTCCTTTACCAGCAAGGCCAGCGGAAAATCATTAAGCAAATTTCTGATTTCCGTTTTACCTTCAAAAATTTGTTTCGTAAACTCATTCATCCATCTGCCTTCTCCCAGTTCAACCGCAGTATCCTGCCAATCATCACCCAAACTAATTAGAAGCCTTGATGCAACAGTAACAATTTTTCTGCTCCTGCCAAATGCGACAACATTCTCCGCCTTCTCCCCCGAAACCTTAATTAGCTCATAACTTCCCTCATTCCCAAAACATTCCAAATGCTCCCTGCGAACCTTTAAACAATGATATATTACATACATTTTCGTCAGCCCGCTATCAAGTTGCTCAAGGGCACCAATACAATCAAGTTTTTCCATTTGAGAAAAAATGTTTTTACGTAATTCATAATCAACTGCTCGGCGATTATCAGGGTCAACAAGGCTGATATCCCATAATTCAGTTCCCTGATACAGGTCAGGAATTCCCGGCGCTGTATATTTAATTAAAGTCTCCGATAATGAACTTATCTGCGCAGCACCAAGAATCAATGTTGTAAATGATTCAAGGCTCTTTACAAATTCTTTATCTTTTAAAATATTATCGATAAATAAAATAAGGGCTTCTTCATAATCTTCTTTTACCTTTGTCCAGCTCGTACGAACCTTTTCTTCACGAACTGCCTTTATCATATAATCCTTTATTCTCTGCTGTTCAATGGGCCATGAACCAATTAATGTTTGATATAACAGGTATTCGGTATTTGCCTCAGGAGCATTTCCTGAATGATATTTTCTATTATGTTCAAACCACCAGGTTACTGTTTGCTGCCATTGTTGCGGAATTTCTGAAATCATATTTATTCTCATCCGTACATCTTCGCTTCTCTTTGTATCGTGAGTCGATGTGGCAAGCATCGTCAAAGGCCAATCCTTTTGCATCCGAAAACAATAATCATGAAATTCATTTATCGATGTTCCAAACTTTGACGGATATCCCCCAACTTCATTTAAAGAAATCAAGTCATTAAAACAATAAAAAGTCGTATCTTCTGCCCCTTTTGCCATTACCGACCCTGTAAGTTGCTGAAATCTCAAAATAAATTCAAGCTCGTTGTTTCCTTTTAATTCCCCTGAAAACAAATCATTAAAAAATTGCCAGACTAACGGATGTACTTGCGGATTTTTTTCTCTCGAAATCGAAATCGCCTGCTCAATATATTTTTTATCCTCTTTGGTGATGGAATGCTTGAAATCTGTTATATATGTTCTATAAAAAGGAAAATATGCGATGATAATTGACAATCCTTCTTTAATTTCACTCAATGTTAAATCGCGGAAGTGCCTGTATCTCATTGAAATTTCTTCAAGTATATCTATTAACCTTGTCAGTTCACCATTAAAACTTTTTTCCAGAGTTAATAATTTCTTTTTATAAAGCACCTCGCTGTATTGGCGAGTTTCTCCCGTTAGCTGCCGATAGAGTTTCGATAAAGGTTCCTTTGCCGAGGCATTTACAAACAAACCGTTTACTGCATTCAAAAAATCATAACCGGTAGTTCCATGAATCGGCCAATTATCAGGAATTTTCTCAGCCGGCCCAAGAATTTTTTCAACTATTATCCATTTATTAGGTGCTTTTTTTCGCAGCCTTTTCAAATATTCTAACGGATTGCGCAAACCATCGATATGATCTATTCTCAAGCCGTCTAATTCTCTTTTTTTCAGCATTTGAAAAATATTTTTATGCACATGCTCAAACACCTTTTTTTCTTCAACACACATCCCGATTAGATGATTTATAGAAAAAAACCGCCTGTAATTAATTTCTTTATCAGCGGCTTGCCAATGAGATAAAAAATAAAACTGAATGTTTAAAATTTCATCTATAAGCTGCGGATTTTGATTTATTTTTTCAAGTTCTTTATCTTTTTCAATGTTTGTTCTTTTCTTTATTATTCTTACACCAGCAGAGTTTATAGGAAAAACAAAAGAATAATAATTTGCATAGAAATCATTCTTGATTTTTTTAATTTGAATGTGTCCGCTGTGAAGTTCCGTTTCATAGTGTTCTCCTAAAACAGGCAGTAATATTTTGCCGGCAAGTTTCTTCTGCGGCGGATTCCAGTTGATATCAAAAAAACGAGCATATTTGCTCTTCCTCCCGTTTTTTAATACATCCATCCACAATTTATTTCGGTCTGACTGAATAGAAGTGTGATTAGGAACAATATCCAGCACCTGCCCTAAATAAGGCTCCATCTTTTTTGTTAATCTTTGTAGTCCTTCTTTCCCTCCAAACTCTTCATTGACTTTCTGATTGTCAACAACATCATATCCGCTCTTTGAACCGTCTTCAGCCTGGAAATAGGGACTGAAATAAATATGACTGATGCCGAGCTTATAAAGATACGGAACTATTTTTGCGCATTCTTCGAATCCGAAATCTGATGTCATTTGAACACGATAAGTCGCTATTAATGGTCTATTCCTTTGTTTGGACATGCTCAAAAACCATCATTGAATGCTCATTTATGGTTATTGTTTGATTGCGGGCAAAAACCTGACCTTCCAGCATTTTCTCCTCAGATGTATCGAATATTTTTTCCCATTCAGCATTTTCAAAAGGGCAGTTTAAAACAAAATCTATCTTATTTTCACTCGCATTAAAAACAACATAAAAATCATTATCTATGATTGGTTCACCCATTGAATCGGCATAGCCAAGATGACCGCTGAGAAAAACTGCTAAAAATTTAGTTTCAAGACCCCAGTCTTTTTCTTCCATCTCCTTGCCGTCCGGTCTGTGCCAGCCGATATCTTCCATTTCTGCGAGAGTGCCTTTAAACCAGTTACGTCTGCGAAAGACCGGATGCTCTCTCCTGAATTTCACCAGATTTGAAACATAGTCTAAAAATGTCTCATCGATTATTTCCCAGTCATACCACGAAATATCGTTATCCTGGCAATAGGTATTATTATTTCCATTTTTCGTTCTTCCTAATTCATCCCCGCCGAGAAGCATCGGGATTCCCTGCGAAAGCATCAGCGTAGTCATAAAATTTCTTCGCTGTTTATCCCGTAATTTTACTATATTCTCATCCTCGGTCGGCCCTTCAGCTCCGCAGTTCCATGATTTGTTATCGTCTGTTCCATCTTTGTTATCATCCAGATTATCTTTGTTATGTTTGCCGTTGTAGCTGACCAAATCTGTTAAAGAAAATCCGTCATGAGCCGTAATAAAATTAATACTTGCGAAAGGCCTTCTACCTGTACTGCTGTATAGTTCCGAACTCCCGCTGAACCTGCGAGCCAATTCCCCCAAAAATCCCAATTCGCCCCGCCAGTAATCTCGCATACTGTCCCGATACTTCCCATTCCACTCTGACCATTTCGGCGGAAATTTGCCGATTTGATAACCCCCTTCGCCTACATCCCATGGCTCCGCGATTAATTTTACCTGGTTAAGAATCGGGTCCTGATGAAGAACATCAAAAAAGCTCGACAGTTTTTCCACTGAATGAAGTTCTCGCGCCAATGTCGCCGCAAGATCGAACCTGAAACCATCTACCTGCATTTCTATAGTCCAGTATCTAAGCGAGTCCATCACCAACTGCAAAACATTTGGATGCCGAAGATTCAGACTGTTTCCCGTTCCGCTGTAATCCATATAATATTCATTCTTATCTTTTACGAGATGATAGTATGCCTTGTTATCAAAACCCTTAAATGACAGCATTGGACCAAGATGATTTCCTTCCGCCGTATGATTATAAACTACATCAAGGATTACTTCAAAACCGGCCTCGTGAAGATTCTTTATCATCTGCTTAAATTCTGAAACCTGCTCGCCTATTTCTTCTGAATAACAATATTCGCTGTGCGGTGCGAAATATCCGATCGAATTATATCCCCAGTAATTTCTAAGACCTTTTCGCAGTAAATTATCGTTATGTACAAAATGATGAACAGGCATTAATTCAATGCTCGTTACTCCCAGCTTTTCAAAATACCTTATAGAGGATGGATGTGAAATGCCAAGATAGGTTCCTCGATATTCTTCAGGTATATCTGTATTTTTAATGCTGAAACCCTTTACATGAGTTTCATAAATCACCATTTCATTCAAAGGAATATTCGGCTTGTGTGAAGTTGACCAGTCGAAAAAAGGTGTAATCACAACTGCCTTTGGTATAAATGGAGCGCTGTTGCCTTCATCGAGCCCGCTTAAAGCATCAATATCCTTATAGGGAAATAAAGCTCGGTCCCATTTTACCTGTCCTTCGATGCATTTCGCATATGGATCGATAAGCAGTTTTGCAGGATTGCACCGATGGCCATTTGCAGGATCCCATGGCCCGTATACGCGATAGCCGTATCTCTGTCCGGATTTCACTTCGGGCAAATAACAATGCCAGCAATAGCCTGTTACTTCCTGCAAATTAACTTTAGTTTCGTTGATGCCGTCATCATCAAAAAGACAGAGTTCTACCCTCTCTGCCACTTCAGAAAAAACTGAAAAATTTGTTCCATTTCCATCGAAAGTAGCACCAAGCGGATAAGCGTTCCCCGGCCAGACTTTTACTTCCTTTTGAGTGGCAGTTAACATAAGTTTCTCGCTTAAATATAAAAATCATATTTAAACGAGGGTATATGTATATATGGGAATTGCCTAAAACTGAGTAAGATTATGGTTTAGCTGTAAGCTAAATGATTGAAGGTACAGAAATTACATATAAACTGTTTATCTTCGTGCGGTTCTGATACTATCGTAAACGGCTTGGGCATCGTTGAGGAAGTCCTGCACTTCGTCTTCATTTATGCGCACGTCGTTGCCGAATCGTTTTTTCATGCTAAGCGCAAATTTTGCATCATAAATGAGGCTCTTTAATGCCTTCATCGCCTGGACGCGCGAACGCGTTGTCTCAAACCTTTTTACCCCTAAATCGATGGAAACCATTAATTCGTCGATTCTTTTGTCGATTTTTTCGTAAAGCTCCTTCGCCTTGGCTATAGAATCATCTGTAATAACCTGCGCAGTCGCCGCATTGTGGTCTTCAAGCAAATCCTGCCGGCTAAGATATATCTTATCCGCCATTCCGCAGGCAATGGCGTCTTTGGCCGGTAATGTCAGAAGCTCTCCCTTTTTCGACCAGACCTTGACTATCTGGCAATCGGGTTTTTTCTCGCTTGAATCTATGAAAACCCTTTTGCCGCCATCATTTACCTCTATAACCTCAATATCCTTGTTTTCCATTGCTACCGCAAGAGCGGCCGGACGGTTCTTCGATGAAGCTAATGAGGCCATATAGTTGCGCCATGCGGAACTCATTTTTTCACCAACTGTTTCGCCAAGGGCTGTTTTCATGTCGATGGGCTTTCCGTTGGCATCTGTGCTAATCATAGTCGCAGCGCCAATAACAGTGCCGGGCGCCATATAAATCTTGTCGCAAGCCATTGATACTACAGCGGCTGCGGAATATGCCCCGCCGCTTTCGCCGCCTTTAATATATGCGTAAACATCACAATTTCCAACCTGCTGAATCGCTGCACACATTCGTTTGCATAAATCCACCCTGCCGCCGGGAGAATCAATTTCCAGTAAAATGAATAGCGGACCCTGAGAAGCGGCTTTTTGCAGAGCTTCTTCCAAGGCTGTTGTTTCCATTCCGGCCATTATAGAACCTTCGATCTCAAATAAAGCAAAACAGTTGTTGCGGCCTGCGGAGTCGCGGGTGATTTTCAGATGAGATTTGTTTACCTTAATCAAACCCTTTTCGGTTGTATTTACATCCACTAAACCTGTGCTCTCTTTGCCGGTCAGGTAGCCGTGGTAAGTTTCGCTTGTAGCAGTATTTATGATTGTGTCGCCCTGCACGGTAATCGGCAGCAACAATGATATTAATGTTAATAAGGATAAAAGTTTCATTTTGTCTTTCAACTAAATATATAATTGTTACGCATTTTAGCATTTTAGGTTTTTTAGTTCCAGTATTTTTTAATAGTCGGTAATCTAAAGAGGTGAGAAGGTGATGCAAGCCCCCCCGCTGCGATGTGCCGCTTCGGGTATTTTCGCAAAACTCCGCAGGTTTTTACTTGCGCCTAAATGATGTTTTTCACAAAGAATGCGCAAGTTTTCACCCTTGTTTTTGAGCTGAAAATAAGGTTTTTGTCTCAAAAAAATCCGCTTCTTTCTGCTTCCATTTTCTACGTAAATAAAGGACTTATGAATGAATCACAAAACATAACTGCTTGGAAAACAAGCAATTGCATCGAATTTAAAGAAAATGAAGAATTTTGCATGAAATAGCTTCGATTTTGGTGAAAAATTAAAAAAAATGGTATGAAAAGTATATCAAAATGAAGCGTTTTCTATAGAGGTTCAGGGTCTTTAATGGTCTGCTATTGGCGTAAATTGGCAGTTCAGGGGTACTAAATTGCAAAAAATTTTAACCGCGAATGAACGCGAATTTTCACCACCCCGGTTAGATAGCTGAAGCATCTTCAAGAAGCTAATCACCGCAGAAAATTAGTAAGGTGTCCCCGGATTTCCAGGATTGATTGTATCTCGCATCTCGTGAAGCTTATTGCTTTTTTAGTGAAGAGTGAATAACGAATAGTGACCCCAGTTAGATAGCTGTTGCGACAGTATCTAACGGGGCAAGAAAGTTGTGGATTCGAAGCCGAGACTATTTTAATCACTACTACCAACCACAGATGAACACAGATTTTTTTAGCCATCCTGATATGATTTCTTCTATGAATCACAATTTAATATTCTGGCAAATCAGATTTCCATGAAAATTAGTATGGTGTCCCCAGATTTCCCAGATTCCAGATTCTCCCGGGAGATTTTACAGAGTTCTTAGTTCTAAGTTTTGAGTTTCCAATTTGGATCATAAAGTAATTTTTGTGCAAATGCTTCTATTATAGGTGTTAGTATTGGCTCAAAAACTTGCTTTCCACAAGATTGATACATAATATGTATTTGGATCACGTATGTTGGGGAAATAAATGTGAGAAGATTTCCTTCTTTAGGCCATGAGCTTACGATTTTAAAACTCCAGTTGCGGAAAATAAATGTATTTATAGATTTAGGGCCCTCAACCAATTTTTTTTCAACTTTACCAAATTTTTTTGTTGATTTAAGAAGTTCTGATTCTATTGCCTCAATAATCGAAGTTACTTTATTTTGTGTGTTATAAACTAACGTTATACTTGCATCATTAGGGCATTGTATATTTTCATTCCAAGTTATAGAGGCAGGAGCGAAAATAACAATTAGATTGCCGCCAGAAAAATCTTCACGATCTATTTTCCAATCTTTTGGGAAACAAAGGTCTATGTTGAAGGATGGTATTTTGTAAATAAATTTTTCACCAAATTCTTTTTGCCTTAATAATGCAAATTGTTTTGTATCTTCCCATTCCTTTGTATTATTGTAATTTTCTAATTGTATTTTAAAATCTGAATGTTCAGACAACGGTTTTTTATTAACTAACTCACTGCATTTGTCAAACCACTGTTTAGCCTTTAAAATATCACCCAAATCATAAAACAATGCAAAGTAAAGATATGCCGTCATATATTCATAAAATGAAGGGTTCGTATGTTTAGGTGAGCGTAAAGCTGCTTGTTGGACGTAATAAAGAGCATGCTGAGTATCACCTATATGTGAGTAAGCTGTTGCACAATTTAGATAAGCCTCTCCATATTCGGGTAACAGATTTATTACCATTTCTTCTTGTTTAATTGCATCATATTCTCGGTGGATTTCTTCCAAAAGATATAAAGCATATTTATGATGAACCATTGCGCATAGATATTTTTTGTCAATGGATATTGTTTCCGGAATATCATAACCCAGTTCTTTATGCTCGTTATCAAGAATTTCTCTCAAATTAACATTGGGTTCAGGTATTCCTTTTAGTTGAATGGGTTCTCCATAGTCTTTGATACTAAAGTCTGGGAAATTTGCATCCGCAAGCAATTCCGCACGTTTAAACTCATTTTCTATGTACTTGAACCGCTTCCAATGTCTTTTACTATTCTTATCGGCGCCAATTAAAAGATCCGCAAAAAGAAGGTGCATTTTAATACCAATCCATTTGCCAAAAACCATCTCCCGAACATCATTTTGTTTAAAAATTTTGTAAAGTGTAAGCATGCCACGAAGATATAAACCTTGAGTTTTATATGCTAAAGCAAGTAAATATGCAAAGTAGCGATCATGTGGGTACCATTTACATAATTTACGAAGCATTCGTAAATGCAACTGTGTAGAATGGTTTTCTGCAAGTATAGAAGCTACAGACTTTGTTTCCTCTTGGAATAAATATCGCTCTTTATGACGGAAGTGCGATGATTTTAGAATCATAGAAATGACTTTTTGTTTAGATTCCTCAGTATATTCAGGTACACTAAATTGACCATCATATATTAATACCTGTGAATTTTTGATTGGCCATATTGAGGCAACTAATTTTTTTATTTCTTCCTGATTCCAAAATATGCCATCTAACTCTAAAAGGGTTTTTATATATTCGATACGAGGAGGTAATTTAAAATCCTTTAGAATTTTTATGTTTGTATATACCTTTTTTTGTTCGGTTGAGAGATTGTTTTGGAAGAGCATCCAAATAGTTGATAGATTATTATCAAAATTTGAGATATCATGCTTTGATATTGTTGAACCTTTATAGGAAGATAGGAATGTTGCAACTGTATCAAAGCGGCCATCACAGTTTCTCGTTAATAATTCAATAGCATCATTCGATATGCTTTTCTTTAATGCTTGTGTAGTAACTGCAATAAATTTTTTAAACTCATCCTGATTAACAGATGGTATTACCAAAACGCTACATTTAGGTATAATATTATGAATGTCTGAAACATTTACAGGTAGTTTATGCTGGTTTATTGTAACAACTAGAGCATGCAAGTCAGTTTTGGAGAGCAAATTTTGATAAAGTTTTTTAAGATTTGATATTGCATATAAATAGGCAGTTTCGCGATCGATATACGAATTTGATGTTGCCGGCTCAAATCCATAATCGTAATCATCGATCAGAACGATAATTCTTTTAACTTCTTTTTGGTTGGGCAAAGGTGCTATTTGATTAATATAACCTTTTGCAAGATAAACAATTTTTGCTCCAGACATTGAAGCAAGGGTCTGAACATACGCCGCAGCTTCCCTTGTTTTTCCTACACCAGGCAATCCTAAAAAAATATGCAAACCAGGAGTTACATTTTTTTGAAAAGGCCTTTCGACTAGGTCAGGAACAACATTAAGTGGAGATGATAGGTTCGGGATAAGATCATCTATTGGAACTGCCACAAAAGGAGACTCACCGGGATCATTATATTTTCGAAAAAAAGCGGACAATGAAGCCATAGAAGCTAATGCTTGCAATATTCTCAAAAAAACAGTGAGAAATATCATTAAAATCAAATCCTTTGTTTTAATCTTTTAAATCTTTGAATTAATCACACACGAGTTCTTATCCTATGAAACATAGAATATTATAGTCAGAAATAATTGAAAAACAAGAAATTATGAAATGAAGGAAAATCCGGGGACACCATACTAATTCTTTTGTTTTCCATCACTTTTTATATTCCATTTCTTCGGTCTTCCAGCTTTTTTAGGCTTCAATATCCTGCTCAATATCTTCTCCAATTTCATCACAAAATTATCGCCGCCAAGAGGTCTGCCGGTATGTTCATGCCGACGCATTTGCTCTACCAATACCAAATCAACACCTTGCCTGAAAAACTCCGACCAGTTATCCACCTTTGCATTTAATCCGCTGCGTTTGATAAGATTATCTTCTTTGCCTTTAAGATATGCCGCTGTACTGCTCCAACGATACTGCTCCGGACGTTTAGACATACCAGCTTTAACAGGATCCATCGCTATATAACGAACCGCTGCCAACAAATATTTATTGTCCATCACAAACGATGAAAATCGTCCCTGCCATAAATGACCTCGCCATTGTTCTCGAAAGTTTATTCTGCGTGTATAACGGCGGTGAGCCTCCCCGATAGCGCTGCGTAAGCCGTCTTCTGACTGCGGAACAGCGATCAAATGAACATGGTTTGGCATTAAACAATAAAACCATATCTCTACGCCGCACTTTTCGCACCATTCAGACATCAAAGCTATATACGCCTCATAATCTTCATCATTGAAGAATGTTTGCTGCCGACGATTACCGCGTTGGATTATATGATGAGGATAACCGGGCACTACTACTCTCGCTAATCTTGCCATAACGAAATACTACAATATTAAACATTGCGTGTCAATGTCAAAATTAGTATGGTGTCCCCGGATTTCCCAACAATATTAAACATTGCGTGTCAATGCCAAAATTAGTATGGTGTCCTCAGATTTCCCGGTCTGCCAAATATCGTCAAGCCAATCAACTACATTTCAATATCAATTATTTGCGATTCATACGAATCGCAATTCGACGAACCCCCACTAAAAGTGGGGGCTAATCCCATGGAACATTTTGAAGAGAAATATTTTTCATTTTAAAGTTTTTCAAGTTCGTTCTGACGGGCAGTAATTGTAGTGGAAGGTATCACATCATAAAATTTTTGAATTACCCGCTCCATCCCGAAGATTGTAGAGTGACGCTCCCTCTCGATTTTATCTCAAGGAATAAAATCGCTGATAAATCGGGAGTGATTTTTACACAGTAAAAATCATCGCGGCTCTGACAATCTGTCTTGATGGATGCTTTGAAAGACTTTCAGAGGCGGAAGAAAGCAAAAGGGAAGACGAACCCCCACTAAAAGTGGGGGCTAAACACATCATTTGCATTTGGGTTTCATCCTGCCAGAGCCATACTGTTGTAATAAGGGTTATAACAAATTTAGAGATGGGCGGAGCGATAGAAAAGAGGTGAGAGGCCGTGGAATTTTTTGAACGTTCTTGAAAAATGATACTGGTCGGTGAAACCTAACTGGTCGGAGATCGCTTTTGCGGAAAGGTTCGATATCAAAAGGAGATTGGCGGCTTTGTTCAGTTTTAATCTCATTATATAAGACTGGGGAGTAATGCCGGCGTGTTTTTTGAACAGCCGGGACATATAACGGATATTAATGCCGCATTTATCAGCGACCTGGGAGGG
>MHXZ01000064.1 GCA_001825665.1 Planctomycetes bacterium GWF2_41_51
TATGACGGTATTTTTAATAATTGCTTGCCATAATGCCGATATATACGTATAATTACCAGATACCGTCATATTTTGACGGTACAAACAATTATATGAATACACTAACCGAAAAAATCTTTGAAACAGCCCCATATGGCTATTTTACAAATCAGGACGTAAATACTCTGTTTCCTGAAAGTGAGGACAAGAGATATGGCCTTGTCAAACGGGCAATCGCAGGTAATGAAGTCATCCATGTCCGCAGGGGGCTTTACTGCCTGGCTCCCAAATACCAGAAAAAAAATATTAATCTTTATGCACTGGCTCAACATATTTATGGCCCATCTTATATTAGTCTGGAATCAGCTCTTAGCTACCACGGCTGGATTCCAGAAGCAGTATATACGGTAACGAGTGTTTCTTTTGGCAAATCAAAGGAATTTAAGACCCCTTTGGGGATATTCAGTTTCAATCGAGTGCCACAAAAAGTTTTTTATTCCGGCGTTGATCGATTGACCGATGAGTCATCAGGGGACGTCTTTTTAATGGCTGGCCCAATTAAAGCTTTGGCTGATTATGTCTATGTTTATAAGAAAGACTGGGCAAGTTTAAAACCTGCTATTGAGAGTCTGCGAATTGAGCAGGAAGAACTTGAATCTGTTACTTCGGATGATTTTGATATTTTATTTGAAGATTATCCTATCCGGCGAGTTCAAAAATTTCTTAATGGTGCGAGAAAGGATTTGAAGATATGAGTATCAAGATTATTCAGGAAAGGTTAAATTCCTATAACTGTAAATCAGAATTAGAAGAAGAACATGCAATTAGAGAGATTACACAGGAAGTTGCACTGGCTGCACTGAGTAGAACTGATTTTTTTAAGTACGGTATTTTTCAGGGGGGAACATGTTTGAGGATTTTTTATGGTCTGAACAGATTTTCAGAAGACCTTGATTTTATTCTCAGAGAGCCCAACTCTAATTTTAAACTCCAGCCACATCTTCAATCTTTGGCAAAAGAACTTGAGACTTATGGTTATAAGGTTGATATTATTGACCGCTCTGAAGCAAACATTGCTGTTAGAAAGGCATTCATCAAGGATGATTCTATTGGAAAAGTTTTGCAATTGAATCATATTGGTAAAAAGGGGCCGTTTCGTAAAATCCGTATTAAATTCGAAATCGATACCAATCCTCCCTCTGGCAGCCAGTCAGAAATCAAGTACCTTGATTTTCCGTTCGTATCTTCAGTTACTGTGCAGGATAAGCCAAGTTTATTTGCCGGTAAAACGCATGCTCTTCTTTGCAGAGAATATATCAAAGGGCGGGACTGGTATGATTTTTTGTGGTATACAAGTCAGGAAATCAAGATTAACTACAAGTTTCTTGCATCTGCTCTCAAGCAGCAGGGCAAGTGGAAGGGGCAGGACATCAATATCAATCTTGACTGGTGTATGGTCGAGCTTGAGAAAACCATCAAATCGATTGATTGGAAAAAGACAACGGATGACGTTCGCAGATTTGTAAGAGTTACTGATCAGCCATCCCTGAATCTCTGGAGCAAAGAATTATTCCTTTCGCAACTTAAAAAATTGAGATGAAAAATTATACCAGTGTAAAACAGTTCAAAGCTTATAAAGTCTTGATGAAAATAAAAAAAGATGAATCAGAATTATAATTTGCAAGAAACTATTTTATCAAAATTAGATGATTTAATGGAAATTGCGGAAGCTATAGAAAAATCTTCTCGTCCCTTGACTCAAACGGAAGTTTTAAAATAAAAAACATGCGGTCTATTTTAGTAAGGCCGCATGTTATAAGAATTCTCGTCAGCAATGAAGTGGAAAAAGGATAATCCGTTTTTCGTCTTTGTCTATAGCCAGGAACAATTCTGGATTTTGAGACATGGTAAAAACTCATTTCCTTCTTCATCCGATGACAGCCATACCTGGTAATCATCGCCAACTTCATTTCCAATTTCATTCAATAGCTTTTTTAATGTACCAATATTCATTACATTCTTTTGATTTGCCATAATTATTTACCTCCAATTGGTTCAATACTTTAATGGTTTTAGGTACGCTTTTAACATTACGGAAACTTGCTACAGAAAGATTAGCAACTGCCTACATTCAGTTCCGAGGCCAGAAGATTAATCTGAATATCAGGCTCAACTGGCATAAGGCGCAGATATTTTGTAAATTGTGCCAGCATAAAACCTGCTGCGATATTGGCACAGTAAATTGTAGTCTTTGCTGTACAAGGGCCGGCATAGGCCTGCTCTGCTGTAAAGAGTGTCTGAGGGTAATACTTCCTGCTTTTTTCATCACAGGCGGTTATTACACGTAATACTTCAGCGCTCATACGCCCATCGCAAAGAAAAGACACTTTGTCCTTCAATGCATCCCAGATAATTTTTCTTGTCTCTATCAAATCGACACATACAAAGACGCAATTGCCGACAGGAGTTGACCTTTTGAATCGATCTAATACAACTTCAATAACCAGTTCTGGATTCATCTGTCTGCAGAATTCTGCTACTGCCTCGACTTTTGGTTTGTGCAAATCTTTTGCCAAAAACCCTTGTGTTGCCAGATTGCTGATTTCCACAAAATCGAAATCAAAAATCTGGAGATGTGGAACTCCTATGGCGGTCAGTTGTAATGCCACCTGTCTTCCGATAGCGCCAACACCGATTACTGTTGCCTTACTATCTAATATTCTTTGGCGTGGAACTATATCAGCCTGTCTTGAGAATCTATCATCCATAAAGCACCTCATTTTCCTGATCCCAGAAATCACTTCTGACAGCCAATTCATCAATAAATAACTGCCGTTCAATCGGGTCCATCTTGTCAACCTCAGCGATTAAATCATCGCTTGTAAGCAGTGAAAAACTGCGATCGTTTTTCAAGGGTGGTAAATCGGCAAGTAGTTTTTCGTCAAAAATAAGTTTTTCTGATTTCTCTTTTAAAATCTCATCAACGAATACATTCGCTTTATACTGCTGTATCCACAGGTCTAAATCACTGCCGGCAAATTCACAGTCATAATCGACATAAACTGGAATTTTTACTTCACCGCCAGGGCCAGTATTAAATCTTAATCTTGCATAGCTATTTCCATCCTGAGCAATTATTGCCATCACAGCCCAGTCACACGGGCCAAAAACCCTGTCAAAAGTTTTTTCATCTGTGCAGCTTGGTTCCGGAGATGAGCCGGGATGCGTATGTATCCAATGACGGGCAAATTCCTGCGGTTTTCTCCCTGCTGCGACCTGGTCTTCAAAAAATCCTGATATAGCTTCATCATCAAATGAAACTGAAATAGAAGTTACTTTCTGTTTAACTAAAGCAAAATCTGTAACAAACAATAAATCGTTAGCTTTCGTTATTCCAAAACCGCCAACTTCGTTATTTGTCATATCACGCATAAATAATAGTTTTGCCCATGCTGTGGGACTAAACCTCAGCATCGATTTTTTCTGAATGTTGTTCTTCATTTTCGATCCTTTCCGCTTCGCAATCTTCGCATAAGCCTTCTTTGTTTAAACAATCTTCACAAAATCTTCTTTCACATTCTAGGCAAGTATTTGTACAATCCGTGCAGATTGACCTTTTACAGTCCGGGCATTCAATAGAACAGCCAAGACAAACTGTTGTGTCGCATACTTTGCAATAAGTAGCGCAGTTGCCGCAATATTCGCGGTCGCATTTTTCACAGTAATAGCTTTCATCAGCTGATATGGTATCGCCGCAGTCATAACATCCGCGACCTTCCCAATCGTCGAGATTGATGTATGCACTATCGGGGTTGTAGGTTTGCAGGATACTTTTAACCAGTGTAAAAAAATCATTGAATCGTCCCTGTTCTATCGCGGCCCTGATTGCAACATGGCCTTCACCTTCACAGAGTTTTTCTCCGCTTACATGAGGATGAGTAACGTCACTGTTATTGCCGGCAGGATTTGGCTCAATCGCTATTATTCTGTATGGAGAATCATTATAGAGTTTTTTTATTTGATTAATGAACAGCCTTATTTCAAATGGCCCGAATGAAAAGTCATTAAGTACAATATCTTCTGTTATTACAGAGATGGTTTTTTCTTTAAAGTCGATATTGAGTTTCCCGAATTCCTGCTCTATCTGCAAAAGCTCTCCAAAGATATCAATGAAATTAGGCGATATTGATTCATCTGAATTAATCAGTTCTTTAAATCTCTGCAAGTGATGTGAGAACTCATTGAGATTTCGTTCTATCTTTGACCTTATTGATTCTGCGCCAATCAGCCAGCCTTTTTCAACTGCTGTATTGAAAAGATGCGAATCTTTTGTTGTTTCAAGGCATTTATCACTGAAGTCATCCATCACAGTTTGGATTTGTTTAAGCCTTGACCTATTGAGCCTTTTTAAGCTGTCCCAAAGCAGAGTTGTGAGCCTTATAAGTTTCTTTTGTTTTTTCATAAAATTTCCTTTTACAAAAAAAGACCTCTGCCTAAGATAAAAATAAGCAGAGGTCTGATTGATTAGTGTTACAGCTACACAATCTGTTCTAAAAGAACAGGTTGCGCTCCCTCGATTTTCACGGGTGTGATCGTAACTCGGTCGCCATCCTGGAGGACGTAGTCTTTTGGAACAGGCATGCGATTGACTCTGATAAGATAATCTGCTTCCTGCTGATCTTGCATTTTGATCGCAAAAAACTGTTGAATAGTTGTGTTATCAGCGATTTGAACGTAATTGGCATATCCCGCGCCTTGATTATTTATGAACATTATTCTCATTTTAATTTTCCCTTCAAAAATATGTTATTTTCATTTAACTCAAAACTCATCACTCAAAACTCAAAACTATTTTGGGTGGACTGCGTGCGCAGTATTTTTCATCTTTCATAAAATTTCCTTCAATTTTATTGAAAAAGATTTGTACTTATGATTTGTCAGCTACAATGCTTGGTGTGTTTCTAAATTTTTGCTTTGATTAACGCTTCCTGAAGGGCAAGCAATACAGCTTCAATATCTTTTTTTGCCTGTTCCATTACGAGGATTGCCCCTGTTATTTTACCTTCACCGCCTTCAAAGATTTCCGTTACGATGAACCTGAACAAACCATCGCCTATATTTCGTTGTTTACTTTTGCCAATAAAGTCTGGATATTTTGACAGTCTTTGTCAGGGTCGATAGGCAGTAAATCCGAGTGAGGATAAGCATCATAAACCAAGCGAGCGATATTGATTTTCTTTTTTGTTTTAGGCATGATTTTCCTTTCATTTTTTAAGAAACGCTAATCATTATTCAGCCGGCAGGCTTCTCTGGCATTTTCCAAATCGATTATCTGTGGGTCTTCGCTGTTAATATCATCAAATAAAATGAGCCGAAGTTTGCCTTGCCAAATCTCTACGCCAATTGGATAGCCTTCGCCATCCATCGCACAGTTTTCTCCGTAACCTTGCGGCTGTATCCATATCTGCCCGCCTTCGGATAAGATTTTCACTTTTATCGCAGAAGGCAATAGTGTATCAGCACATTGTTCTTTAAGGGTTATTGTGTAAATATCTTTAGACATAAAATCTTCCTTTTGTTTAAAATAAGTTGTCTTACTAAAAAAATAAATATGTGGAGTTGATTTACCATCCGTTACGCCTGCCATCCATGGTAATAACAGACCTTAATGTTGCTATCTGCCTACTTGTGTAATTTTTTTGTCTTAGATGTTCAATTATCAGCCTGTTGCCCGGCGCAGTTTCATTATCGGCAAATTCACACAACATTGTTTCCGAAAACAGCCTTTCCAACTCTTGCAGCGCTTCAATGGTTTCCATTATGTTACCTCACTTTCCTTTAATTCAAACCAATATCCGCAATATATTGGAGCAGTTTTGACAAATCGTATTCTTCAAAAAATACTTCAATATCAGGATTCTGAATTGTGCCGTCAAACCAGTTCTTAAGCGGCAAAGTTGGAAGTGAAACTTTCAAGTCTTTAGCGTCAACAGCCATCCTTCGCAGTTTCCTGCATATTGAACTTTGACGTTTGACTTTCTCAAATATTTCATCACACATATTTGCCTCCATCAAAGAACCATTTTGAATTGCTGATACTGATGATCAGGGGGTGGACTTATTAAATTGCCGTTTTCATCTTCATAATCCACCTGATCGCCTGCGATAAATGCCTGACCTGTGCATACAAACTTGCCGGCAGGATTCTTTCGATACTCCTGCACAGTGAAGCCGGTGGTAATCTTGATAAACTTGTTCATAAATTTTTTTCCCTTCATTTCTTTTTACTTAAATCGATTGTTACAACTTTTCCCTTACAATTCATCACCTGCAAAACAGGCAGCATCGAATCAGGGTCTGTCATTATCTGATGTGTAAGCTTTGCGGCTTTTTTCGCACTTGAGGCATTTGCATCAATAACATAAACAACCCTGAAATTCGGCAGGCTGTCTTTTTCTTTTGGTGGTGGCTGTATCCGTAAATATTTTCTGCTCATTTTTTCACCTCATTGAAAATTTCAGGTGCGATTTCTTCGAGTGTTTTTGGCTTCCACCATAAATCACGTTCTATCGGCAAACCAAGAGTACCTCTGACAGATTCCAGTTCTTTCAGACTGAAATAACCAAGTTCTTTCTCGAAGCCCTCAACAAGACCGAAGAAAATATCTTCACCATCAAACTCAGTTGCGTACCATGTCCAATTTGAATCTGGCGTGAAGAATTTTACATGCACAACTGCTTTACTGCCTTTGCCTTCCTGGGAATAAAGTGGAGGCAGTTTTTCTCTGATTTCTTTTGTTAATAGTTTCATCTTTCGCCTTTCTGAATATATTTAAACAAAAAAAGCATCCTTTTAGAGATGCTTTGATACTTGATACTATTGAATTGAACCTATGAAGATTCGGCAGGGCGGTTTACTCTTTGTCTTCGGCCATCTTTGAAAACAATCTCAAGACTTTCATCTGAAAATATTGTTATCTTCTGCCATTTTTCGTAAAGCGGTGAAAGCTCTTTGACAAGCTGCTGTCTTACAGTTTCATAAGGACCTATATCCCGATAAAAGTAAGTCCGGTGTTGTACGGAGTTTTGCTTATCGACAGCACATACATTTATGTGATTGATGGTGTGTGGCCTTCAAGTGCCATATCAACAGCACGATATCTGTCTTTCTGTTTTGCATTTTTCTGGTTGGTGGCCAGTTGTTTCAGTTTTTTGATCATCCGGATTGTACGATATGACATTCATAGCGTCTAATTCCGACAAAAAGATTTTGAAAAAATTATGCTGACTTCCTGTGTTTTTGAGCTAAAATCAGCGATTTATACCTGTAAACTTCGGAACGTGGGTTAATTTTATAAAAATAACTTGCATGTGCGGGCTAACTGTGTTAACATAGTGTCATGGAAATTTTAATTAATGATCAAATTGCTAAACCTTATGTAACTCAAATTGAAGATCAGCTTTCACGGTTAATTCGTAGGCAGGAATTAAAACCGGGCGAGAAGATTCCCAGTATACGTACATTGGCATCTCAAAGCAATGTAAGCATAGGAATCGTTAAGCAGGCAATACGTTCATTAGTACTGCAAGGCTATTTGCGTTCGCATGGAGGACGAGGTGTATTTGTTAACCAGCGTTCAAGTCCTAAAAGAAACGTAGCCGTTGTATTACCAGCTTTGTTAGATGAACATATATGGCGGATTATTGCTGGCATCAAACATGGGTTGATTGAGGAGCCTGGCGAATTGTTGATACTTGCAGCGAATTATGATTTCCGCCAAGAAAGCGATATTATCGCAAAACTTGATAAATCATCCACTATGGGTGCCCTTATCTATCCTCCTCCAGAAAGTTGTTATTTGGCTGCACTTCAAGAACTTATGCAGAAAGGTATTCCTTTCGTTCAAATTGACACAGTGCTTGAACCGGTTAAGGCTGATTCTGTCGCAATTGACGGTCGAAAGCATGGATTGGATGGAATGAAATATCTTTTGGAAAACGGTCATACGAAAATTGGAATAATTGCTCATTCGGGCGATGCTTATACAATGAAAGAGATACGAGCGGGTATTGATGATGCTCTTCAAATGCACAAAATGAGTCTGGAGCATTTGCCATTCTTGGCTCAAGATCCCGAAGATATGAATTCATCTGAACCATGGGCTTATGGTCAAGCTATGACTATCGAGATCATGAACAAGTTTCCGAAAATAACAGCTCTGCTGATATTAGATGCGCACATGGCATCAGGGGCATTATTGGGATTAAAGTCACTTGGGTTAAGCGTTCCTGAGGATGTATCTATTTTGTCGTTGGGAAATATGAATTCCTTTATGTTTAACAATCCCAGCATTACCGCAATGGACCAACCTTACGAAGAAATTGGTCGATTGGCGGCTAATCAACTTCTTGAACGTATTGCAGAACCTGGAAGCCCTCCTAAAGCCATTCGATTAGAATCTACGCTTCTAAAAAGAGATAGCGTGCGATGTATTTTGGAACAAAGCTGCAGACGCGAACAACAAATTCGTAAAACGGCTTATCGTATTGAAACTGTTCAAAATGGGGAAATAGCCGCTGGAAAATATGAAAAAAATGGCCAGCTGCGATCCTCTATCTAATCATTCAAAAAAAAATATCGGAAAATTTGGTTATAACTTTGGTTGTTTGGTGACAGTTATGGAAAAACCAAATCGGAGATATTGCGCGAATAATAAATGCAAATCGCGTGTTGTGATTTACGCATTGTGTAGTTTACAGAAGATTTAAGTAGAAGGTGTTGAGAAATGTTTTCAAAAAAATACAAAATTATTGAGATACGTCAGGAAGTGCGGTTTAATGGATTTACACTTGTCGAATTGTTAGTGGTTATATCAATTATTGCGATTTTGCTGGCAGTATTAACACCGGCCTTATCCAAGGCTAGGGCTAACGCAAGACGTATGGCGTGCATGAGCAATGTTCGACAATTAACAATTGGCATCCTGATGTATGAAATGGATAATAAGAGATTGCCGGATATTCGTAATATTACAGAACCTCCTTTTGGCTGTTGGGGAGGTAGACTAGTTGGAAAAGATAAGTTTATAAACAAATATATTCAGACAGCTGAGACGTTTCGTTGTTTCGAAGATACTGGATATGATCTTAATAAAAAAAGATCTAAGGGACGTGACTGGACTTATTGGAATGATTGTGGAAACAGTTACTATTATAACGCTTTTGGTGTTGATGGTAAATATAAGGGATGGGATGACTGGGGTGGTCGATCGTATCCACAGTTCGGTTTTTACACGGCGTATCCTCCAAAACCCAATGAAGGAAAAATTCTTAATGTTTTAGCACCCATATCTAAGAAAATTCTTGTCACGGAATACTATTATATTTGGGCTATGAATGCTTACTACGATTATGACTACGGACTTAACCAAAGCTGGCATAGCAGGAACTCTTGTTTGACAAACATTGGTTTTCTAGACGGCCATTCTGCTACTGTGAATATGAATAGTATGATAAACGCTAAAATTCCGGGTGCAAAATGGTCTCAAAACAGTTTAGATGGATCCTATTATTGGTAGCTTTCCGCATACTTATGTCGCAGCTCTCTTGTAAATGAAATTATCAGTACGTAATATTTTATTGAATTGTAGGTTTCATACTCAAGCCTGATAGGTTGGAAACCATTAGAAATTGTCTGCTCTTCTGCGATGATTAAGTTTCATCTCAAGGGTTCTCTATTTTGTTTGCAATACAGCTTCGAAGTAATCTCAGTGAGCTATTGAGAATAAAATTCGTATCAAGGATAATTTATGAATCTTGGTCTTATCGATTGGACAATTGTTTTCATTGGTCTTGTTATTCTTGTATTGTCAGCAACCAGAACAAAAAAATACTTTCTTAGTGTTGCAGGTTTTCTTGCCTCTAACCGTTTAGCGGGAAGATATTTACTTTGTATCGGTTCAGGAGCAGCTGGAAGTGGAGCTGTAAACATGCTGGCGATATTTGAGATGTATTACCGTGGCGGATTTGCTATTCGTTGGTGGGAACAAATGCTGGGTCCTATTGTTGCTATTGTTCTTCTTTCTGGATGGATTGTTTACAGGTTTCGTCAAACACGTGCACTGACTATGGCTCAATTTTTTGAAATGAGATATAGCAAAAACTTTAGAATTTTTGTGGGAATACTTGCCTTTTTTGCTGGAATTCTTAATTTTGCTATTGCCCCAGCGGTTGGAGGCAGATTTTTTATATATTTTTGTGGTCTACCGGATAATTTTATATTATTAGGAATGTCATTTTCCACTTTTCCTATTGTTATGCTCTTTTTACTGGGGATTTCATTGTTTTTTACTTTTTTGGGTGGTCAAATAGCAATCTTAATAACTGATTTTCTCCAGGGAATCTTTAGTTACATTTTCTTTCTCCTTATCTTTCTATATCTCTTCTTCCATTTTGGTTGGAGCAATATCATTGAAGGAGCATATTATTCACCACCTCAAGAATCGCTGATTAATCCGTTCAAGGCGGGGGATACTAATGAATTCAATATTTGGTTTTTTCTCATATGGGCCTTTGCTATTTTTTTCACACATATGTCATGGCAGGGTACGCAAGGATTCAACTCTGCCGCAAAAACACCCCACGAAGCCAGAATGGCAACCGTAATAAGTGGCTACAGAGGTTATATTGGCACTGCAACTCTTGTTTTAATCGCCATCGCGGCTTATGGAATGATGCATAATCCTAAATATTCTAATATCGCCACATTAGTTAGTGATACTCTTAGCAACATAGAAAACCCGCAGATAAGAAAACAGGTAACTGTTCCAGTGGTGTTTTCAAAAATATTACCCATAGGACTTTTAGGTTGCTTTTGTTTGTTTATACTCGGATCATTTATCAGTTCGGCCAACTCCGCGCTACATTCATGGGGATGTATTTTGATCCAAGATGTGATATTACCCTTCAAGAAGAAAAATGTGACAAGCCAAAATCATCTTCTGCTTCTAAGGCTTGCGGTTTTGTCAGTAGCCATTGTCGTTTTTTTCTTTAGTCTATTTTTCAGGCAAACATCTCACCTTATTATGTGGGTAAATATTACAGCGGCTCTGTACGCCGGGGCTGGAGCTGTTATCATCGGAGGACTTTACTGGAAACGTGGTACTACGGTTGCTGCATGGACAGCAATGATTGTTGGACTTACAATTTCTGCTGCAGGAATCATCATTAAACAAATCGATCCAGATTTTTTCATTAATGAACAGTTTATGTCGTTTACTGCTATGTTGAGCTCTCTTTTAAGCTATATTTTTGTTTCATTCATAAATACAAAGACATTTGATCTTGACAGAATATTGCATCGGGGAAAATACGCTATAAAAGAAGATCAGGTTGTGGTACGGTCATTTACTGAGGGTGGCATCCTTCAAAGGCTAGGTATTACCAAAGAATTTACAATGTCTGATAAATTTATATATTTTTTTATGTTTATTTGGACAATAATTTGGGGTGTCGTATTTGTAATTGGTACCATTTGGAACTTAATTACAGAAGTTCCGATAAGAGCTTGGGCCGAATTCTGGCGTATCTGGACTTACATACACGGAGTGTTTGCATTCTTTATAGCTATATGGTTGGTAATAGGAGGCTTTAGAGATTTAAGCAGCCTATTAAGGCGATTAGCTACAGCCAAATGTGATGACTTAGATGATGGAAATGTTCAACATCAAATTATCGCGGAATCAATCATTAGGGATGATGATGCTCAAGCTAAAACGAATAAAGCCAATATCGAAGATTCCACGGA
Organism: Planctomycetes bacterium GWF2_41_51; assembly: GCA_001825665.1. Taxonomy (GTDB): domain Bacteria; phylum Planctomycetota; class Phycisphaerae; order Sedimentisphaerales; family UBA12454; genus UBA12454. Next base: position 11,785 of record MHXZ01000064.1, read on the forward strand.
TAGCATTGGCAATCTTAAAGAAGTGCATTGAAAATAGATATTTATTTGATAATGGGCGTGTTGCCCAAAATTGTCGAAATACATTGAGTAATTGTAGGACTTTGATTAATATGAAAACACATGATATACAAGGTATGTACAGCGGACTTCCTCTTTTTCGCAAAATTCAACTTATACAAGCATTCATTGAGGATTGCCATTTTTGTGATAATGGAATTGCTTATTCTATGCTGTATGATGGAACTTATGGTGATATCGGCATCTGGAAACGAGAGTATTTTGAAGGCCAATCCGTTGGTCCTTATGATGCATGCGGTTGGATGAACAATGAAAACAGTACTTTTTTTAGCGGTATGTATCTTCAATCGCAGGTATATCGTTATCAAGTAACAGGAGATAGTCAAGCATTGGAGGAGTGCCGTCGTGGTTTCAATTCCATTCGCAAAATATCAGATCTTGCAGGAAAAGAACGTTTTGGATGGCTATCTAAGCCATTTGGAATGCAATGTTCCAATACCTCGAGTCCTGATCAGAATCTTAATGCAATTAATGGGATGTTGGCGTTTTTGCCTTATGCGAGTGCAGAGGAAGTAAATTGGATTCATCAAATAATTCCCGCGATAGCGCGGTGTTGGCATAAAATGAATTACACAATTGAATTTGATGGCAGAAGATGGGATATGAGAAGTGACATAGGCCATATGAAAATCTTCTACGCGTTTAACGAAGTTGCTCACAAAATTACCGATGGAATTGAATTCCAAAATGAGGCCAACCAGCTTCTGAAAAAATATGATGACATCAATGAAAATTCAGCCAGCCTTTTTGATACACATGCCCAGCGTTATCCAGATTATTTTTCTGATTGGCGACTTGTTACTGAATTTGCAGGCGCAACAGCGTTGTTTGCTTCTCAAACAGTTCAAATATTGGCTCATGTGCACAATGATCGTGCTTCAAAGTATCTTGCTGGATTGCAGCGAGCGATACAGCACAGTTTAATAGGTTTTAATAAGGATTATTATGCTCATTATTATATGACTGAGGTCAAGAACTTTTGTGGAAAATATATTTGGCGTCCATTAAATCTCGAATGGAGATGCAATCCTGTGATTGCAGACCACATAAAAAAAAGCACTTGTGCATTGTCAGAATATCCTCATAGAATATACTGGTTTGACGCCACATCTCGCATACCTTTGATTTATCTTATGTATCTGAACTTGGGAGGCTGTCGTTTACCTTATATCGAACAAATTGTCCTGGAAATAATGGGCCGGTTAGACTTTGCACGATTGCACTGGATGGTTGACCGTGACGGTGATCAGTTTATTCCTGAATTGACGTACATGCATTATACGTTAACCAGTGAAATGCCCAACTATATAGCGGCTTATTGGCTGGGAAAAAAGTTTAGCTTGTGGGATTGATGATTCTTTTAGATGAGCGAGAATTCTACAAAAAGTCTTATCCCAATTAATCCAATCCTAAGATTACAAGATGTTTAAGATTACCTAATTGGCAATCAACTCTAAATAGCCTGATAAATGAGAGTGGGATTGTCCATATCTGCGATTGATTTCAAATAATTAGGCACTTAAAAATAATATATAATAATCTCTTGATTTCTGAGCTAACTGTGATAGCATAGCTATCCTAAAGATGCGACGACATGCCTTTTTTTTCAAAAATTATTACTCGAAAGTTGCCTTGCACTCTGTGTGTTTGGCTACGAGATATTAATTCCTTTTATGGAGGCCCATCATGAAAACAGGTAAGAAATTTTTAGGAGTTTTAATATGTCTGTGCATCTGTGGCTCGGGCGCGTTAGCTGATGTGATTCTGTTTCAGAATGAGACATACATTGGGACAGAAAAGTATGATGGTACGGTCGATTCTTATCCGAAAGAGAATTCGGATGAGGCAAATGGTTCACATAATAGCTATAACACAATGTACATTCGTACAACAGGCGGCGGCATTGGAATATCGAGTTTAATTAAATGGGCGGATATTCAAAACTATCTGCGGCCCGGTTTCGTGGTGCAATCAGCCCGTATTGGTTTAACCATCCAGTCATCTATACATGAGTTGGACATAAGTATTGTACAGATGTTAAAGCCCTGGAATGGTTCTACGCTTAATTGGCTCGTTGATGGTATGGGTAGTTCATGGGCAGCAGCAGGTGCCCAAGGAATCGACGCAAATGGAGCAATACCCCCTGATAGGGGTGCAACGAATATGGATATGCTAACTGTGTCGGGAACTGCGGCAGCAGGAGATGTGCTTTGGTTCGATATAACACCATCTGTTGTTCAGGACTGGATAAATGACCCAAATAGTAATCATGGCGTGGTTGTTTACGGCAGTAATTCAATGCAGGCAGACTGGATGATCGCTTTGTCTGGGGTTACTGAGGGGCTTATCAATGGTGTAAATCAAAGGCCTATATTGAAAATCGTAGGGTCGGTTCCATTTACCTTTCAAAGGGGGACAAATGTCGAGGGAATTGCTTATACAAACTGCATCGATCATTTTCCCAATGAAGCAGATCCCAATCTTGTACGGGGCGCTTCTACTGGATATAATACCATGTATATTCGTTCAGCAGGAGCTAATATGATGCTTGAGAGTCTTGTCAAGTGGTCGGATATCGAAAGCTATCTATCAGATGACTTTGTAGTGCAATCTGCCCGTATTGGCTTAACAATTATGGTCCCAGTCAACAAAACTGAGCCTCTGAATATTAGTATTTGCGAGCTATTGAGACCTTGGAGTGGAAATGGAGCTACTTGGTTAGTTGATGGTTTGGGTAACAATTGGGACTTACCTGGTGCTCAGGGGATACCTGCAGACAGGTCAGCAACAGTTATGGATACGGTATCGGTGCTTCCTACATATCAAGAGGGAACAGTAATTTGGTTTGATCTGGCACCAGAAGTTGTTCAGGGTTGGATAGACAATCCAAGCAGCAATTATGGCGTGCTTTTATACAGTAGTGACACAAACAATGGGCAGATAGCCTTTTATGGTACCTTAGATACTGCTATTACAAAAAGACCAATATTGGAAATTATTGGGGCAGATGGGTTTAATTTTCAAAGTGGGACAAGTGTCAAGGGAGATGCTTATACAAATTGCATCGATCATTTTCCCAATGAAGCAGATCCCAATCTTGTACGAGGCGCTTCTACTGGATATAACACCATGTATATTCGTTCAGCAGGAGCTAATATGATGCTTGAGAGCCTGATAAAGTGGTCAGACATCGAAAAGTATCTATCGGACAATTTCTTAGTCGGCTCAGCCCGCATTGGTTTGACCGTTATGACGCCAGTCAACAACGTGCCGTTGAATATTAGTGTTTGCGCATTATCGAGACCTTGGAGTGGAAGTGCTTCCTGGTTAGTTGATGGTCTGGGTGACAACTGGGACTCACCAGGTGCTCAAGGGATACCTGGCGATAGGTCAGCAAGGATTATGGATATTGTGTCGGTGCTTCCTGATTATAATGAAGGAACCGTAATTTGGTTTGATCTGGCACCAGAAGTTGTTCAGGGCTGGATAGGCAATCCAAGCAGCAATTGTGGCGTGCTTTTATACAGTAGTGACACAAACAATGGGCAGATGGCCTTTTATGGTACCGTAGATGCTGCTGTTGCAAAAAGGCCAATATTGGAAATCACAGGAGTAGATCGTGACGCACAGATATGGAGTCTTTCACAAGTGCAAAAAATAAACACAGTTCCTTCTTATTCATCTGATACATTCTATCAGCAAGGTTGGCAAGATGGTGCATATTTTAGTGCTATAACAGAGGTGCCTGTGCCATTAAATGTTTTTTGGAAATGGACTAATCGTTCACCTTACTGGTCGCCATTTGTTTTGAATAGTGATAATCCGTTAGAAGATATGGGCAGCATGTGGAATTTCGGAGAGGACAGTAGGAGCTTTTATGATGCTAATTCAAATATTGTTGTTTGGTACCGTCGTAATTTTCCATTGAATTTTATTGACCCTTCTAAAAAATTATTTTTAGAATTTTCGGGAGTGGCGGCAGAATCAGAGGTATTTGTAAATGGTACCTATGTAGGCCGACATAATGGCAGCTTTACGGACTTCAAAATTGATATAACTAATGCTGCTGACTTAGGAAATAATCTTGTAGCTTTACGTTGCATAATCCCGCTGGGTTCCGAAAACCTTACCGAGTGGGCTAACAGTACACGTTATTACGCCGGTATTTGGCATGGCACTGTGGAATTAATTGAAAAAGATATTGATTCAATTGACTATGTTCTAATAGATCCTAATACCGTGAGTCATAAGGTATCTTACCGTGTCTGGCTCCACGACAATGCTTCAGCGGCATTGACATTTACTGCTAACATCATCAATGATTCTAATGATCATGTCGTTGTTACTTCTAACGGAAACATTTCGGCTGGCGTCAAAAAACCATCTCCCTTTAGCATGGACTTTTTCGGTGAGTTGTGGTCTCCCAATTCGCCGAAACTTTATCGGATGCAGATTATTCTGAAGCGTTCGGGAGTAGTGGTCGATATTAAAGAAAGTACTTTCGGATTTCGTTCAGTAAAGCTGGAAAATAATAAATTTTTCTTAAACAGTAAACCAATACAAATGTTAGGCTATGGTGAGGATGGTAATTTCTTTGGAGGCGAAGGATATAGCAGTTCACAAGTAAAAGATCGTTATAAAGCTTTGATCCAAGCTTATAAGAATACATCGGCTACAGCTGTTCGATGGCATAATCCATGTACTAAAGAACAGATCGATGCTTCAGATGAATTAGGATTTTTAATATATCAAGGCTGGTCTCAGAGTGTTCCACTTGCAGCGACAATGGGATTGGCAGATTATAACGATTATCTAACCGAATATGTCTTGCAGAATTATAATCATCCTTCAATTATTGCATGGCATTTCGGTAATGAATTGTGGGAAAATAGCGATGTACCATTTCACGATACTTACAGCTATGACTTTGTTAGACCACTGGATACGTCGGGCCGACCCATTGTGCCGGATTCCGGCAGCTATTCTTTCCCTCAATTAAGTTTACCAGGCATTAGCAGTTCGCTTGATATTGTGGATATGCATAATTATACAGGCGTTTCGTTTGGGGTTCTTGGAGAACCCCAGAGACGGCCATTTACTCAGACAACTAAAGTAATGCAAGAAGCTATGGACAGAACTTGCGACATCTTTGGTACCAGTATTTTACCTTTTATGCTCGGCGAGAGCCCTCGCAATACAGTATGGCAATTATGTGACGCAAATGACGCAAATAACTGGGAACCGCCAGACCCTTGCCATGGGCAAGGTATATATTACCGTAAGCCAATAGGTTCTGATAATCTTGTACGTTCCGAAATATTTGAAGAGATAAAAAAGTACCAGCAGCCAAAATTTGGAATTGGTCACGGAGTCAAGCATGAAGGTTTTGTAAATTATATTGGCAATCCCGGTGTTGATGCCGGCGATCTGAAGAGTTGGACAGATATTGAAGTTGTAAAATATTGTAATGAGCAATATCGGTTGATGCCGGTTGTAGGTGTATTTATCAATGGTGGTTGTCCCTGGACGGATATTCTTGAAGATTCATTTAGTGGCATAAACCGAGGCAAAAGTATATTTGGCCCGATTTTGCCAATAGCCGGAGAATTGCCGCGGCAATTATTTGCTGGCGAAGAAGTTAGTTTCAATGTGAGCGTTGATAATAAAACAATGACTGATCAACCAGGATTGAAACTTACGGCATGTCTGATTGATGCAAATAGCCATGAGACAATTTTTCAAAGCGCAGCTGTAACAGTGCCGACAATTGATGATTGCAACCATGTTGATGTGATGATGTCGATAACACCTTCCACATCTTTTTCTGGTAAAGCTATAGTCTACCTTTTAGTACACACAGGTGATGCCAACACGCCTGTCGGAGAAAATCTGTACTATGTATCGGTAAGTTCGGATTGTTATGAATCGATTAGTCAAAGCGAAAGTCTTGCAGTATGGCAACCATCAAACCGAAACATAACTGCGACTTTGGATATTCTCGATGAATTACAGGTAAACTACGACGTTGTCACAACCTCTGAAATTTTAACGGGTATCTCATATGATTGCCTGCTTGTTCCACCATGTACAGTCTTTGGGCCTGATATGGTTGATCCTGATCCAAATGATGTAATTAATTTGGAGTGGTATTCAATTTTGGCATCCGTATCAGAAGATGTGAATGCCGGCATGCATCTGCTTCTTTTAGAACAGCTTGGTACGGGTGATCTTGGGCTTGGCAGGGGTATGGAATACAAACATCGACCTGGTAATGTTACAGTTGATCCTACAGTATGGGATCACCCAGTTCTAACCAATGTTCCCTGGCATAAATGGTGGATATGGCGAGGCAATGATGGTGATATTGCGCCATATGTATTTGATATAGGCCTGACTACATTAGCAACTATCGGAGCTCATTACGATGATGAATTATATTCTCTATTTGCTGAAGGCATACTTGGAAATGGTTTAATCATATTAAGCCAACCAGATGCTGTATCGCGTTGGGGCAATGATGCAGCAGCTACCCTATATTTAAGGGAACTCCTGAATTATTTCATTTCAACAACACCATGGTCAAGAAGTCGCCAATGGACTGGCTATCAAATAATTACTCCAGCAAATAATATTGATCCATCCGGTGCTGACACATTAAGCTATGACAGCTTGTCGATTTACTACCAGAATACGGAAAATGGCAATGAACTTGGTGCCGCTCCTATTACTTCCACGTCTATGGAAGCTTTAAACCCTGACAATTTTGGAGTTCTTGACTTTGAATCCGGAAATGGATGGAATCAGATCACTAATCCAATTAACGATGATGGAGCCAGTGGTAAGGGTAGTTCTTTTTATTCCAGTGCTGATCATTATCCTTATGCGGCTACAGATCGAATACCCAATAGTCCTATCATTATTGAAGGCATGATTACGATTACCATTGATACTGTTCACAAAGACACACTTGAGACCGGTGGTTGGGGAACTTTTCTGGAATATGATAATGGACTTGGTTTACCTGAAGGCTATATGGTTACAAGTGGTAACTATGGTCTTGCAACGCCTCATTTTCAATGGGATGGTCAACAATTCCAACAATATGGTATCAAGGTTACTTTCAGTACGCCCGTACTGGCAGCAGGTGTGGTCCAGAATTATGGGTATAGTTATGGCAGGAATGCAGTGGTCAAGTGGTACGATGAAAATGGCGAGCTTTTATCAACCGGAAATGTCGGCACTGGCGTAGGTTACTCAATATTCTGGGGTCTGCGGACTGATGTGCCATCTATCAAATCGATGTGGATAGGTGATGATTCGGAATATCCACCTGTACAAACAATAGATGATTTGGCATTTGTTGTGAGGTGATTTTGATCGTACAATGACCTGCATTTTTTTTTGATGATGTCCAAAGATTAGAAAATACTGCCGATTTGCAAAAATCGGCAGTATTCTTATTGCACATACAAGAATGCGATGATCAGAAGTATTATATAGTTTCTTCGCAAAGATTTACAAACGTAATTCGACGATTTTTACGATGACATCTGATAGTAAGCAGTTCGAATGGTTTGAAATTAAGTTTTATCTTTTTACCTATAACCGGCAAATGCAGAGTTGTCTGCCTTGCATTACCTGTTGGTTCAAAAAGCCTGATAATCAAATCGGAATTATTATTGGCCTTTTTTAATGCAGTAATTTGAATGGCGTTATCCTCAAGTACTGCAAATGGCTTGGGAAAAGCACCTTGTCCGGAGGGGAAAAATGATAATACAAATGGCTTTTCATTCTTAGCAAGAGCTTCACGATCAATAGCAGTTTGTCGCTGCCTAACCATGCCTCCATTAAACCAGAATCGAAATATCCGTTCGCCCTGGTCAATTCGTTCAGTGTATCTGTCTTCTCTTAAAACATGGTATCCGTTCAATGGATGGCCTGCATAAACAGGTGAACGCAAGAGTGTGAGACGCAAGCCTTTTTTGCTGAAGTCAGAGCCATATATGCCGTCATTTATAGCGGTAAACATTAAATTTTCAATGGGGGCACTAACGGCGCTCCACTTTTGCGAAACCGATTCTTTGCCATTGTCCGGCAATTGGGCAACACCATATGCAACTTGGCCAATATATTGACAGAAGCTTGATTTTAATGGGATATTGAATTTTAACATTTGGCTTTTCTGGAACCAATGTACCCGTAGTTCAATTTCAATTTCGGTGCCGGATTTAGGCAATTTATATCGCTGACAGATAAAGGATTGGTCATATTGAAAGAGCGATTCAATCACAGTTCTTGCCGGGCCATCTTCAATCACCCTGACTCCTTCGAGCGTACTATTTTTGATTCCTGCAAACTTCGCACTTGCATTTTTGTTCATGAGCTTGAAACGACCGACGATCTTATTGAAGGCAGTTACATTCATCCCCCATGCGTCTTCGTCATCGGCCATTACGATTGGCTGAAAAGCGTTTGGTGTGATATATTCAGCGCCTTTAATTTTGTATGAATCAATAAGACCGGTTTTTGTATTTATTAATACTTTGATATCGTCTGTCTTAAAGACGATTTTTCCATTCGTTGGTTTTAATTTTGGTACTGGACGGCTGGGTACACTGTGAAGTTGACAATCAAATCGATTCATCCTGCTGGGTTGGAGTTCAGCTTCAAATATAATTCGTTTACGCCAGTCACAAGGCAAATTGCTTGCTTCTTTTTCTACTTGTGTTAGGCACGTATTATTGCCACTGTAAACAGAAACCTGAGTAAAAGTTTTTGAGAAATTAAAATCAGGCAGATTGAATTCAGCTTCAAATAGTTGCCTTATCTTATAGGGATGAGGATTGTATATCAAAATCGGAATCCTGCCATTTTTTGCCTTTGGCTGGCCAGCAGCGAGTGCAAGAAATGTTTTGGTTCTGATGCGAGAAACCTTTTCCAATGCGTGGTCTATAAGTCTGAGTGATGACACTTCAACAGCTTGGCTGCCGGTACCGGGCAGGATGTCATGAAACTCGCAGAAGGCCAGATCGTGCATAATCTCGTTAAGTTCATCAGCAGGATAGGCTATCAGTTTCTGGCTCCATGCGGAGGCAATCATCTTTTCAAGCATATAAAGTTCATTTTCAAGTTGGCGATGTTTTTGCTTGACTCTAATCATAGATGTATAACAGCCAACTCCCCAGGGATTTAGGTCTCCCCTATGTGTTTTGATAGTTTTTTTTGTCTTATGTAAAGATCTAAAAAAAATTTCTAAAGTAGAATGCCGAATTACACTTTGTGATGAATCGGCAATTAGTCTGTTGACCGCAATTAGATCTTTTTTTGATGGACCTCCGCCATGATTTCCAACTCCCCAAAATATTACACAGCAACTTTTATTTCCATATTCTTTAATGCGACCTTTGATTTGTTCCCGAGCTTTGCCAAAACTTGTATTATACCAACCTACAATACGAGAAGCTAAAATTTCAGAACCATCATATCCTTTCCAAAGAAACTCCTCATCAGGGAGCTGCATATACTGTTTTTGTGGTCGACCAAATATATAGGAGTCATAACCACTCTTGGCCAGTATCTGTACAATACCTCGAGAATGTCCAAAAGAATCGACATTCACTGCGGTAGTAGGCCTTACGCCAAAATTCTGTCTAAAATAATTCCGTCCTAACAGTATCTGCCGTACAAGCGACTCTCCTGAAGACATATTGCAGTCTGGCTGCAAAAACCATCCGCCCATTATATTCCATCGTTTAGCTCTAACCAGCTTTTGTATACGTTTGAAAAGGGTTAGATCAAATTGCTGTATCCATTTATATAAAATCGCTTCATTATGATTAAAAATAAAATTGGGATACTTTTCGCAAAGATCAGCGGCTACGCGAAAAGTTGAAATAGCCTCAGCAGCACCTTCTTCCCATTCCCAAAGCCAAACCGGATCAAGATGCGCGTTGCAAATCAAGTGTACTTCTTTATTCATTTTAGATTACTACCAATATTAAAAACCTACTTGTTTTGTTAATTGCTACGGCATTGAGCCGCGGAGCCGAGTCAGCTAAATGCTTTTATTGCTTGTATGACCAAGACTCATGTTGAGCCGAGGCCAAAAGAGATGGCCTGCATACATGGGGTGTCAAATAAGCAAGTTACCAATAAGATCGAATAATTATAATATAGTTAAGCTATAGTGCAATAGGTTTTATACCAATATGACATTTGAAAATAAATCGTAATAGTTCTGAGTTATCAATTTTGTAAATAACGATGCCAATAATGGAATTGAGAATGTAAGTGATGCCTCAAACAGATGTTGATTTGGACCGTAAATTGAGGGTGATTCAAAGTTGTCAGGGGCTTGATAATCGGCATTCATGGTTGCAATTACAAACGCGATTCATTGCACAATGTAAAATGGAGAAGTCTGGAAAATGTTCAAAAACCTAAATTTTGAGGAAATACCATCCTGAAAACTTTGATAAATTATGTTTTTTCAGCCCCGACGACCACATGTTTTTTCAAGGTAAGTCTTTACTTTAGAAGAGGTTATGATGGCGTGTTTGATGAGTAGGTTTCTTTTTTTAGAATGTTTTTTTGGTTTAGAATGTTAAAAAGTTAAGTTTTTGCTTGCTTCTTTTTAACAACTGTGTTAACATAGTTATGTCGGATATATTGCTTGAATATGCTTAGTTACTTATGAGAATTTTTTCCCCAGAAACGTGTGTTTTTGGGTATTAAAGTTTTAATTTTGGAGGCGCTAGAATGAAAACAAAGATGAAGGTATTAGGAGCTTTAGTAGTTTGTCTATGCATCTGTGGCTCGGGTGCGTTAGCTGATGTGATTCCGTTTCAATATGGGACATACATTGGAGATCAAAGATATGAAGGTTGCGTAGATCTTTATCCACGAAGTGACACGACTTTCGCCAATGGCACGCATAATAGTTACAATTCGATGTACCTGCGT
>MHXZ01000065.1 GCA_001825665.1 Planctomycetes bacterium GWF2_41_51
CGAGATAGTAATTAATTACTAATCAACAGTCAAGGACAAAAATTTAAAATTTTGAAAATTTTTTTCAAATTTTCTCCAAAAACCTTTTCAGCACCTGAACCTGATGAGATTACCAACCACATCGGCAATTTAGCAACTATACTACGTTCAAAACCAGAGTCAAGCATTAAATTCCATAATTTTTGAGAGCAAAATGAAATTTTGTGCGTTTATTAAGCTTTTATTTTACTTTTCCTTAAAAAATCAACCCAGCCAATCGGGATTATGAGCAGTACTGTCGAAACGGTCATCTGTTTTATATAATTCGTAATCGCCATTTGCAGCGGCTACAGCAGTGCGGTTGAGCAAATCGGCTATTTGCGGTTTAGTCATAGGCTGAAAAGTTCGAGCCGCTTCAATCGCCTGATTCAGTATATCCATACTGTCAATTCCTGTAATTACGACAGAAGCGGGCAAATTCATCGTATAATGCAGGCATTCAATCGGTTTTACGATATTGCTTTTTAAAATAATTCCGCTGCCGAGCGGTTTCATAGCTAAAACAGCGATTTCTTTCTTTATGAGAACAGGCAGCACTTCGCTTTCAAAGCTGCGAAAATGGGCATCCATTACGTTTAAAGGCATCTGGACAGCATCGAATCGGAAATTATTTTTGTCGGCAATTTCGAGCATTCGCAAATGCACAATGGGGTCTTTATGGCCTGTAAAGCCGATATAACGGGTTTTTCCGGATTTCTGCGCATCGAGCAATGCCTGGAAAGCACCATCAGAATCAAAAAAGCGGTCGGGATCTTCGAGCCGAATCGCTTCGTGGAATTGCATCAAATCTACATGGTCAGTTTTCAATCTTCGCAGCGATTCGTCTATCTGTTCGGCAGCAGATTTTTTTGTTCGGCCGTCAAATTTTGTCATTAAAAAAGCTTTCTGCCTGTAACCGTTCTGCAATGCTTTTCCCATACGAATTTCACTTTGTCCTTCGTTGTAATCCCAACTGTTGTCGAGAAAATTAATTCCGCTATCGAGTGCTTTGCGGATTATATCAATGCTCTGCTGCTCGGAAATGCCTTTAGCGATGTGATAACCGCCGAGGCCAATTATTGAAACTTTTTCACCTGTTCGTCCTAAAGTTCGATAGGGGATTTCTCTTTTTGTTTGCTGAGTGAAAGCAACAGATGGAAAAGCAGAAGCCATTGCCGCGGTTGCCGATATTTTTAAAAAGTCTCTTCGATTAAACGATAAATGTTTTTTTGCAGTCATAATTTTTCCTTTTCTCATTCCGATATATTAAAAGCTTTTCGCAAAGCAGCGGCAGCATGAGGAATCGTCTGCGCATTTTGATATTTTTAAGTTTGTGTGATACCGCCATCGACAACCAATTCGGAGCCTGTAATGAAACTGCTTTCATCAGAAGCAAGGAAAAGTGCAGCGGCGGCGACTTCATCGGGTTTGCCCATTCTGCCAAGCGGCACTAAATCTTTGAATCTGTTTTTAGCTTGATCGACCTGTTGTTGTGTTAGATTCGATGTATGAAGAATATCTGTTTCAATAGGGCCGGGGCTAATTGCGTTAACACGAATTTTTCTATCCTTCAAATCAATTGCCCAGCCGCGAGCAAATGAACGCACAGCAGCTTTGGAGGCAGAATAAACGCTGAAAGCGTGTGATGCTCTTGAAGCCGCGACAGAAGCATTGAGGATTATTGCACCTCCATCAGGCATCAGCGGTAAAGCTTTTTGCACAGTGAAGAGCAAACCTTTTACATTGATGTCGAACAGTTTGTCATAATGCTCCTCTGTAATCGAACCTAATACCTCAAATTTCGCAATACCTGCATTTGCAAAGACAATATCAATTTTAGTTTTTTGTTTTTTCACAGTATCGTACAACTTATCGATATCGTCGAGATTTGAAACATCGCCCTGAACAGCGGTAACATTTTTTCCAATTTGTGCCGCAGCGGCTTCCAATTCTTTTTGCCGGCGACCAGTAATAAAGACATACGCACCTTCTCTGACAAACCGGAGGGCGGTTGAATAACCTATTCCGGTGCTTGCGCCTGTAATGACTGCAACTTTTCCAACTAACTGTTTTGCCATAAATTACCTCGAACTATTATTTGTACTTTTAAAAAATAAAATCGCTATCAGTAAAAAGTTTAATATGGTGCAGTAAAAACTTATCCGGTTTAGTAATCGAATAATTCGTGATGAATCTGGGTGTCGGGTACATTCTCCGAAAGTAACGCGCTTTCAAGTTTTTCTGTCATAGCGGGGGGGCCGCAAATAAGAAATTCATAATTCACCAGCGATTTTTTCAAATACTTCCTGAGCAAATCAGTAGTGATAAAACCTGTTTCTCCTGAATATTGCGGCTCATCGCTTAAAACATGAATGACATTAACATTTTCAACATTTTCCAATTCCTGCTTATAAACAATTTCATGTTTTTTCTGGTTTCCGTAAAAAAGATGTATCTCCATGTCCGGCTCATACGCAAGTTCCTCGAACAGACGGGTAAACGCTGTTATTCCGATGCCGCCTGCAATCATTACAATGGGACGATGCGATTCGAGAGCAGTTTGTGAAAATATTCCATAAGGGCCGTCGATGTAAACTATTTCATCAGGTTTAATCCATTGCAGGTTTTGTGTAGTTCGGCCTGCGGATTTGACAGTAATGCTAAATTCGCCTGTCTGGGGCTGATAGTGAGAAACAGTAAAAGGCCTCATTGAGTCTTTGAGCCCTCTTCGAAAATAAATGAACTGTCCAAGATGCGGGACAATTTTTCTTCCCAAAGGCTGACAACTAATCCGTGTAACATCAGGGCCGACTTTTTCAACGCTTACAACTCGATGCTTTTTTACAAAAAAACCAACCCCGCATAAAAGACGATACAATAAAAAACCTGCCGCAATTATTGTAAGTATAATCCAGTAATAAAAAGCTCTGGTTTTATTGATTGTGGTTCCAATTGCAAAAGCGTGTACGATTACAATCGCCAGTGCGAAATAACTGGTGATATGAACTGTGTACCATTTCGTTCGTCCCATCTTCTGCCGCCAGAATATGCTGGTCAGTACTACAATCAGAAAAACCGCAAATGCAATTTCACCGGCAAGTACCCACCATTTGAATGGCGATTGACCCTGAAGAATAAGCGGATTTATTTTTTCTTTTTCAATGTAATACAGCGTAATAAAAACAGGATGCATTACGATAAGCAGTAAAATATATTGACCAATCTTTTTATGTATTTCGAGCACCCACAAAAAATCCCGGATGAATTTTCCTGCAACATCGCGAAAGCCCAGCAGGAACTGCCAAACCAGCAGCGTAGCGCCGCATAAGGACCCGGCTTTCGCAAGCAGCTTAAATATAACCAGCGTAAACGTCGGCTCCTGTAATTTTACGAATACCAGAGGAAAAAGGGTCGAAATAGTAATCACAGCCAAAAGCAAGGTTTTTTGGGCAGCAAATATTATTTTTAATTTTGACCAGCCGAAGTTTCGCAATTTTTATTCCTGAACCCGCTCAGTTTGTTGTACATATTTTATTTTTCAATATCTATAAGCAAAATACTCATCATTGAGCAAAAAACCGGATTTTTACTGAAATGGTGATTTTCCTTAATAAATTTTAAATTAATGTCAGGATAGTAATGAAATAAAAATGCGATATTATTAAAAAATAATCGAAAGGAGATTTTATGTCGAGTGTTGTGCATTTTGAAATACCGGCAGATGATGTCGAACGTGCAAGCAAATTTTATAATATGCTTTTTAATTGGAAGCCTGAGAAGGTTCCCGGGCCGTATGAATACTGGATGCTTCATACAAAAAAAACAGAAAGTGATTTCGGCATTAACGGTGGGATTTCGAGAAGAAAAAGCGAATCTGAACATATAATCGATTATATCGAAGTCGATTCAATAGAAAATTATCTGCGCAAAGTCGAGAGCCTCGGCGGCAAAGTGGTCGAGAAAAAAACGGCGATTCACAAAATGGGCTGGTTCGCAATCTGTCTCGATACAGAGAAAAATACGTTCGGTCTTTGGGAAACAGATGAAAACGCGAAATAATTATACCCTTGGGGGTAGTAAAATCCCGCGATTGAAAGATTAAGTATTTATTTTTAAAGCCATTTACCCGCGGATTATCGGGAAAATTCAATCGCGATCAGTATATCAATTTTCTCAGAGCGGCCAGGTGTTTTTTTTCTTCTTCAACGATGTTTCTTATAACAGAGGCATCGCCGGGTGAAGCTGTCATAGTCAAATAAAAAGCAATTGAGTCTGATTCCATCTGCATGGCCATAGCAAGGACTCTGGATGTATCTTCGCTAAGTGCGATTCTGCGGACTTCGCCGATGGAGGGGAGAATCAGCTTATAAAATTTTCCTGCGGCGGTAGTAAGCTGCTCTTCGGTCATTTTGGGGCCGCATCGGTCAATGGAGAGCGAATAATACATGCGCTGGAAAGTCCATAAATGCTTCTTTTCCTCTTCGACGAGTTTGGCGGCCAAAGCGGTGATTTGCTCGTTATCGCTGCGGTGGGCGAGAGATTCGTATAGTATTTGGCCGAGACGCTCCATTTGCATCGCGATTTGCAGGACATTGTCAGCTGAATAGGTCATGATTGGGATTATATCAAAAATTCGGCGGAAACCAAAAAACTAATTGAAAAACAAAGATTTTCAGGTAAAGTACTAAAGTCTATTGCGTTGCATAAAAAAGCGAATATAATAACCCGACTTTTGCAGGCGATAACTGTAGAAGCCTTTCTTTTCATTGGCGACGTAGCTCAGTTGGTTAGAGCATGGGATTCATAAAACTTTTCTAAAATTTCGTTTTTCTGCAACTATCGTGAATTTCGATATTTATATGATGGTAAGATTCGCGTTTTTTAGTAGATATGGCATCTTATGGTTGTAGTTTGGTTGTAGGAAACCAGAGTCAATCTTAATGGTTTTTTAATTTAAGTTTTTGTGGTTTTAATTATAATCCCAGATGGTTCTTTACCTTCAACAGATTCCGCAGCTGGCGGTGGGGCGTAATCTTGTCTGGCAGGGGATTTACTTTTCTTTGATTAAGATAGTTATCAAGTGATTTGCGTTGAATGCGGTAATGGCTTTTTCGGGCAAATCCGTCATTTTTTGGTGTAACATTTACTGCTTCAATTTCTTTATTCCTGATTAATCTGTAGACAATACTTTTTGAGATTTTTAGCTCATTTGCAACTTCATCGACAGTAAGCCAGCTATTAATATGTTTTTCTGCTTCATTGAGGATATCAACAAATTGGTGCAAACTCGCAAGCAGGTCTTTGCATATCTGGCATTTATCATTATTCGAATTATTTAAATCTGGCCGAATCATTTTATTATCTGCAAAAAGCTGAATAGATTTGTTTTCGATTTCAAAAATACGGAATAATCCAATCGATGGTTATAACCAAATAACTCCGGCATCATCATTTTTTATCTCGGTCAAATCATTTGTTGTTAATCCCTTTGGATAGAGCAGGAATCGCAGCTTGTTGATGTCTGAATATTTCCTAACGCTTTGCTGCAAGTTCCTGATTAATTTGGCAACATACGACGACCAATTTACCTGGCTGCGAATTGTTTCAACTGTCTTGGCTTCATTGTGGAAGCCCGCATTTTCGAGAGCTTGTTGTGTAAGAATAAGCCCGCGACCTCTGGGATTTACAGCCTCCGCAAAAATTTCTTCTGCGCCAAAATCAGCGGCTTTTTTCACAAGTTCATCAATTTGATCCGGCGAATCTGCAATACCAGGCAGTAGTGGACATAACATGGCATAGGTACGAAAACCAGATGTTTTTGCTTTTTGCATAACTTGTAAACGCTCCGGAATGGGTGAAGCATTTGGCTCTGTTATTGAGATGATATTTGTTTTATCAGGCGTTGCTGTAATGCTCAACCCTAATAAAACTCTGTCCCTATATTTTGAAATAATATCAAAATCATTTTCAACAGCTGCATTTTTAGTCAGAATTCTTACAGTCCAGCCTGGCTTGGAAAGAACTGCTTCAAGGCATTTGCGGCCTAAATCATATTTTTGAGCTTCGGGCGACCAGGCATCTGAGATTGTGCAAAGTTGAATCATACCTCTGTTTTTAATGTGTTTTGAATCATGTGCCACACGCTGCGGTGTGTCAGGGGCGACCAATGCATATCCGTTATCAAATGCGGAAATATTTAGTTGCTTAAAAGCTTTATGTGCTCGAATCATGGTAGGAGTGCTGCAATATGTGCAATCGTGACCGCATTTGAGGCCGACATTGACACCGTGAGTAGCAAGACATTTTCGTTCAAATTCTTTCGTTCTGACGATTCCTGTCTTCATTTGATAAGTGTAAGTCTTCATTTTAAAATCCTTTCTATGAAAAATTTTAGTTATCTTATTCTGTCATCATGCAGATTTTCTTACTGCCGTATTATCATCTGTCATAGCTTGTTGCCACGGATTTTGCCTATGACTTGTTGCAGCGAGAAAAGGTTCTTTCATTGAATATAATTTGTTTCTACGCAATCTAAGTCGATGGTTTTGATCTATCTTTCCCTTTTGAAGTCTGTCGATTATAAGGTCGTAATACTTCTTATCGAGTTCCGCGGAAATGAAGTTGCGGCCGGTATTTTTACAAACCTCAATTTCTGAACCACTGCCGCCAAAAAGCACTAATACAATGTCATTTGGCTTTGTGCATGAACAAATCAGCGTTTCTGAAAGTTTCTGTGGAATTTGACAGGCATGAAATGTCTTTTCCAGGCTAACATTTTTTACCAAATCAAAATATAGCCAGTCGTACGGCATTCTGCCTTGTGAACCATTTGCCAAATTATTCAGGATTCGTCTGTCTGTTGGATTTTTATACGGTACCGCCACATTATTTTTATAGAAATTGTTGTCGCGGGTTTTTCTGCAATGCAATATGCTTCGGTGCGCGGTGGTAAAGCGCTTTGACGAATGTCCGATGTTGCTATTATAAACCCATGTATAATCTAAAACTTCATAGCAGGCATCATCAAGATATTTAACGCGAAGATAGGAATTCTGTTTGGGATAATTAATCAGAAACATATTCCCCGTATCTTTGAGTACCCGCAGGGATTCTTTTACCAATTCCGTATACCATCGGATATATTCATCAAATGTTTTGGTATATGATTTATCTCCGTATTTGATGCCGACGTTGTAATCCGGGTCACCATAGACAACATCGATACACCTGGATGGCAACTCTTTGAGCAGTTCCATTGTATCCTTAAGAAAAACTCTGTTTAAGCATTCTTGTATTTTCATAACAAGATGTTTTACCTGATTTCTGGATTCCTTTTTGGATTTGTAAGCTCCAGCCATTTTCTGATATCTTCTGGCAACCTCGAAAGATGCGGTTGTAACGCAGTTGCAATCTCGGCAGTTTTTACAAACGCGTTATTGCCAATAACTTCAATCCACGGACTGTCTGCCTGATTAATAAATTTATTCAGTTTGTTGACCATGTTGTTATAATCGTTTATCAATTCGATGATAAACTCTCGGTAGATATCCATACAGAGTGAGAAATCCGTTTTTAGCCGTTCGATAATTTTGCTAAAACCGCCGTTTAAAAAGATGTTATTACTTGCAGGATGAATCTGATAAATTTTATCTGTAGCAAAAGCCATTGCTGCCAGAACATTTAGATTGTCTGAATTATCATAGGAAGCAGGAGCCAATGCCAAAATTGGGCAGGGGCCGATTTTAATCATTTGCTGTGCAGTTTTTGGCTTTCCCCAAAAACTTGAAGTCCATTGGATTATGTTCGATACCGATATCTGGGCTCTCTGCTGGAAGAATATGATTGTATTCTTATCACCTGTTTCAAAAGTTTTCCACTGGCCATCGGTTTTATCAATGTCATTGGTCATTTTCTCAATCCAGGCTGTTCGATGACAATCGCCGATACCGATAAATTTGATGGTTGGAATGCTACGGTCGCCTTCGCCGCTTGTCCGTAATCTTCCGCTGCTTTCATTTATAGCCTGGGCAATGAGTGCCTTTTTTTCATTGTCTGAGGCGGCATATTTTTCCAGGACATCAATGACGTTAAGGTTTTGCAGCCGTCTAATAACGATTCCGATAGAATAATCGTGCAGAACAGTTTTTATTTCTTCAATTTCATGATATTTAAAGGCAAGAAGATTGGGAAAATGTCCCTGGAATTCAGCAAAGATATTGGCGAAAATATTATCGCTGCCGCCTTCTGTTTCCAATATGTGTTTAAATTGATTTTCGATAAAGAGTTTATCCACAAGCTCAATACCGAGCGGTACAACGAGAATAGAATTTAATTCTTCTAATCTTTTAGACTCTGTTTTAATATCCTGATACATTGTTAATGCACTTTCTAAGGCGTTTTGCAAATCAGCCATTTGCTCACCGGTAAATTTTAGTAATTCCGGGAAAATTACATTCGCCAATTCAGTGCGAGCGGTTATTTCCAGTCTGGTTCGTACCGCCTGTTCTGTTTGTGTTTCAAAAATATTTCTGATTTCTCTTTTGGTCCAAAAACTTAAAAATCTGAATATTTTCCATCTTCTCGAAAGTCTCTTTACAAGTAGATGGCCTGTAGCAAGTCTGTCATCTATAGATTTTTTTCTGGCCTGAGCGTTATTGAGCTTTTTGCCATTAGCCTCAGCCTGCTCTGTTATACTCGTAGCAAAAGCTTCAAGGAACTGCCTGGCGAAAGAAAAGCCGTTAGGTTTTTTCAGAAAACCTGCAACTAAGTTGGCAATAGCAGTTTCTACATTGGTAAGCATAGTTTGCGCCTGACGGGTAACGATCGGCTTTACATTTCTGGGGATTAGTATCGTTAATATATAACTGCTTGCATTTGCCATATCGTAGCAGCGATTGAATCCCCATCTGCTTCCGCATCTATCGCGGAATATTCGAAGAGTATCTTCGACAGCATGAGTTGTGGTATTGCCGTCAGGCCGAAACAATCTTTCACAGGCCATATTTTTAGAGCCTTTTTCCACGAGCATTTGCTCGGCGGTTACAAGTTCTGCCTCTTTTTTGGCTTCAGGCAGAGGATTATCCTCTAAAATATGTTCAAGTGACAGTTGCATAAGTTTTTGAGTTTCACATTCGATTATGCGGGGCACGTCAACATGAATTTTGGAAAAGCTCATCGTGCCTGCCCAAAGCTTACCGCCTTCATCGTCATCAGGCCATGATTCTTCGATATCTACCCTTTTCTCCAGAATCTGGTTACCCAAAGTCGTGTGAAAAATCCCAAAAATATAATTGGCTGCAGCAGCTATAAGTTTATCAAAATTGTCTATTTCTCCAAAATTATTGACATTTGATGTAAGCAGAAGTGAGTCGCATAGAAGTTCCATAGTTTCTGATTTATTTTCAATATCTTTAAATTGGCCGACGACACAGGCATCCAACTGTCGAAGAAGCGTTTCCTGATTCCGTGCTGCAACAGTTTTATCAGTAGGTTCAAGACTTCCCATTACCATACCTAAAAGTATGATATTTACCTGTAGTTTCAATTCGATAGCCAATTCACGAATAAGCTGCAAAATCATTACGACTGTTCCGTTTCCAAAGCCGCCCAAAAAGCTGGCGCAAACAATAACAGTAATCGGGATATCAGCGATTTTGTTATCAGATGATTCTAATAATTGACGCTGTCTGCAATAATCGCCGCATCGACGCAGTTTGTTGCGAAGTTTTTTACGGATATGATTGCGATTTAATCGCCCCAAGGCGTTTCCCGTTCGTGGATTGCCACCACTGCCAAATTTATCTTTTGCGACACCGGGCTTCAAATGCCAATCAGGTTCCATTGGCCATAGTTCGCCATTATTTTCAGCTTTTGTTCGAGTCTTAGAATCATGAATAGAACAGGAGGCAGTTTCATTGGGTCCGAGTTTCAAATGTTCCAGTGTATTATCAACCATCGGGACTGGAAAAGTTGTTACAATTCCTTCAGCATCGAGATGTAGAATGTCCACCTGGTTAGCGGAATTATTAATACCATAAATCTTTTCGAGTTTTCTTAAAGCTACACCTGCTTTACCCGCACTGGTTCCTGTTAAAACAGCTAATCCCATCGGCTGTTTATAATCGGTATTTTCATATATATTTTTCATTGGCAGTGGTTTCCTTTTCTTTTTGAATCGATTCAACGAATAAATTAACCATTAAACCCGAAGTTAACTCAATATCGGCAGGAAAATTTAAGTTAAGTTTTTTGCCGCTATTTAATATTTCACCATTAACGGTAATTGGTGAAATATCGATATTTTCAATTTTAAATCCTTTACCGGATTTATATATTCGAGCTTGCTGGGCCGGCAATTCTTCATTTTCGATATGCAGTGAGCAGCCTGGGTCGCTGCCTATAGTTAATTCAGAAACCATATCCATTGGGCCTAAATCAAAATCCTGTTCTCCTGCAGTTGCTTTTAGATACTCGATACAGTCTTCTGATATTACATTTTCATTTGTATTTTCAGGTTTTGAAAGACCTTTAACAAAGTAATACGCCATTAAGCACAGCATTAATAATCCAATAACTATCGCTGATATTGAAAATACTTTATTTTTTAAACTTACTTTCTGTGATTTTTTGGGGTAATCATCCTTTTTACTGTTTTTGTTTGAATCAAATGGTATGGTTATAAGAGAGTTATTCGCTTCTGCGGGCAATTTGATTGTCTGTTTTGATACAAAGGTATTGGCTTTAGATTTTAAAACATCTGGAATTTCCTGATCACTTTGCATTTTTTGCTTTATTGATTGAAGCCAATAAGCAAGTTCCGGATTTGAAGCCAGGCGGATTTCAAAATCTTTTCTTTTTCCGGCATTGATTATATATTGATTTGCCACAGCAGGGTCATATGTAAAACATATCGAACTATTTTGTTCTTTAAGTGATGAAATAATCATCAGGATATTTTGAGCCTGAAAATCGTTCATATTGCTGTTCGTTAATACTGCAAGACAACATTGAAAATCTTTGCCTTCCGATGTAAATATATCTCTTATAGTTTTACATGCGGTTAATAGATTGGCCGGGAACAAGATATTTTTGTTCATAGCAGATATATTAGTGACTATTTCATTAAGTCCTGTTTTTTCCGGTCCTCCTACAACTGCACGGCCATACACCCATAGTGTTTCTGAACCCGCTTTTATAACGACAACTTTATCGCCAGGTTCGAGGCCGGATAAAAGTTCTATCGCTCTGCTGCGGCGAATACTCCAATCCTTATCGCTCATGGGACTTGAATCAATGATGATCCCCAGAAAGACTTTGCTCTGTTGTTCATTTACAATAGATGCTTTGCTATCGAATGGTGTAATGGCCATTAGCAACATTAAAAATAACATTATCTTTTTCATGATTTGTCCTTTATTTTTTTGACAAAAATTTCGCTGTTCCAAGAACTGTAAAACATATGATTCCGATTATTAGAATTTTTAGCACCTCTCTATCTGGACCATGATAATAATGAGGCTCATTTATTGCTTCAAAGAGGTTCTTAAAGAAAGGCCTAAGTTTGACTAATAGAACTATGATTAAAACCACCACTAACAGTGGTATCAAATTTTCCCAACGAATTCGCATTTTTCATGTCCTTTTATCTATTAGCGATTTATTTATTTTTTTATCCAATTAACTATTAGCCGCGATAAATAATGATAAATAATTCGTAACTTCATTGTGCAACTGATTTAACCTGAATAGTTTTATGCGGCAGCCGCCCGGCTTAATATCTAATTTATCGAGTTTGGCAGACGCAGTTTTAAGCAGTGCGGTATCGGGAACTATAATGCACAAGGGAATATTTACTGCTTGTGCTTTAAGGCAATTATCAATGATATGCCTGGAGGTGGTTTCAATTTCAAAGATGATCGCTAAATTCGAATATATGGCTAAAATATCTGCATAATTTATTACCCCATTTTGGGATATTTTAAATTCAGTAAATACTTTCCATAGAATACCAATCAGAAATAGTTTTGTTCTGGCAACCATAAAATTATGTAGTGTTTCACCTCGCATGGTTTTCTCCATTTTGAACGATTTGTATTGCTTTATCCAACGGCTCCCATAAAAGACTTGGACGTCCTCGATCGTTACTTATTCGATGTTCCTTTATGAAACCCTGCTGTACTAATTTTACACGCAGCTTTGCAAGGCTGTTAGGACTTATGCCGGCAAATTTTATATAATCAGTTGAAGGCTGCATCGGGTTTACAACAATTGCTTTAAGAAGCTTTAATTCACCGTCATTCAGGAATGGTGCAGGTGATTTTGTAAAGTTACAATCCTGCTGTAAGTAATTTTGACATAATTCATCAAAATTTGAGTCCTTAACAACCTGTCCCGTCTTCAGTGAGATTAGGCTTTCATCTGCTTCAATATCTGTTACTATTTTTCCAGTCATCAGAAAACGCCATTTCAAGATTTTTTTAGATTATTTTACTTGTAACAAACTTTCTGGTTGTTTTGACAGTTTCATCTTCTTTAACCGTTGAAGAGTTTATATCCTGAATAAACGGAACTTTAAAAACAAACGGATATCTCCAGTTGCCTTCACCTACCTGGCCTATGAACATGCCCGGTACTAAATGATGGGCGGCCCATTCAATTTGTTCATCATTCATACCAATAAATCTGCCTGCTGCGGCATATTCAGTTATTGAGCCGCATCTGCCAATGATTTTTGTTGAGGTAAGACTTGGAAGCAATGGTGAAAGGTCAATCGTAGACAAAACCGAAACATCCAACCCTATGCCTGTTCCTCTGACAAGTCCCATTAGATCAATCAACGGATTGTCGAAATTGCTGCTTTCATATTTTTTACTGAAGATTCGCTGACCTTCGTCAAATGAAATCCATAAATCCATTTTAGGATTTGAGATGCCTCTGGCGATACGGGATTTGAATTCTGATGTCAATAGAGTTGTCAAAATCAGATCTTTGCCGACATCCGGAAGACACGCTAATTCAAAGACAATATGTTGCCTGGCAAGTTCCTGGATGTCCCATCCTTTATGATATCCGAGCATTTGCGGTCCAAGAGAAATCAAAAGGACTTCGAGATTATCAAGAGCTGCCTGTCTTGCTTGCGGATTGGCATCACGATTCTCTTTAATAGCATCATAAAGGTGGAAAAAGTGGGGATAATCCTGACCGCCATTTAATATGTTATATTTGGCATATAGATGAATAATAGTTGTACGAAATAATATTGATGAGCGTGGTGGAAGATTTAATACCCTCACGAGTGTATCAGAAATAACTGAAGCATAATCGATTGGCTGAACACCGCTTGGCACTTGCAATGGATTGATTTGAATATTTCGTCCTCTGATTACTTTTAAATCTATTCCGATTTGTTTGAATATGGGGCGTAGTTTACGGTACTCGGCCTTGCGGATATCAATTAGCCAGCAGCCTTTGACCTTAGGAGCAATTAAAATGGCATGGTACTGTGAACGGTTGGACTTTCCGCCTCCCGTCCCTGAGACCATAAGTGTGTGCGCGTTAAACCATTGAATTTCTGTAAGGATACCAGAATCATTTAAAGTTTTACCAAAAGGAAAATTGCCATTATTTAACCTTGGCAGCAAAAAAGGCGTTTCGCTGAAAGCTAATTGTCGTTTTGCACCATTCACACGATCTCTAATGAAATCAATAATAAAGCAATCGATTATTCCTTTACTATAAAGATAGCGGATTTTTCTGCCATCTCTTCCCCACCAGACCTGGAGTTTATCGCCTTCAATTACAAGTTTATCCAAATCACTTAGATGATCGTTTCGATTCATTCTTATCCTCAAATTCGATAGTTGGTGCTGCCAACATGCGACCAACCTTGTTCCATATGCGTTTACGGTTAACTTTTCCGTAACAGCTGCTGCATAATGCAATGGTTTTGCCATTTGGTAATTGCAAATATTTTGAACACTCACGGCACAGCGGTACTCCGCAACTGAAAGGTGCTGGATTGTCTGTACCGCCACAATGGTTGTGGCATCGCAAGCAGCTAATTGCCGAGCATTCGCCGCAGCGTCCGCCTGGAGGACCAAAGCAGCCGCAATGATTGCTTTGAATGTCGTCCAAATATTCGGTTTCGAGACCATCAGTTTCCTCAGATATTTTGTGGTATTCATATTGAGATCCCAAATAATCGATTTTATTATTTTTTGGATTTGTGCTGATTCGAGTTTTTCTTATTTTTCGCAAATCCATATTTATTTACCAGCCTTGGAAAAAGTTTCGATCAAGCCAATCAATAAGATGTCCGATGAACCGGCATGTAAACCAAAAGGTAAAGAAACCCAGTACAATTCCGTCGAAAATTAAAAACGCATAACCGATGAAGCGAAATACATCTGCGATTGTTTCAAGTTTTTTCTTTTGCCAGGACATTGCAATTCCTAAATTTCATAGACTTTGTGTGTAAATCATATTTTTAGTATATTGATCTGTGTCCCAAGAAAAAAGAAATTCACTAGAACGAAGAAGGCTTTTATTGTAGAGGTATATTGAACATCAAGAAAATTAAGAAGATATCAGGCTTTTTTGGTAGAGGTAAGCAGTTGGAAAAGGTGTTGCAGTTATGGAATAGAAGAATATATCAGATAATATTCTTATCGATAATCAATGATGAAAAAATATTATTAGGGCATATATTTAAATAATAACCCTTTCCTATAATAGAAACTTTATTCTGGTCAAGGTCAAAATTGCCTCTATAAGGTTTTGGTATCCTTATTTTTCGTTGACTATCAATGCGTACAGGTGGACTTTTCGTGCTAAAATAATCATATATAATCTTTTTGGGAAAAAGTTTATTTATATTTTCTTCAACCCATTTATTCCAAAAATCTTTAGGACATAAAGCCAATGCCTTTGAATCGGGGTACCGCCCCATAGAGAATTCATTTATCCCGAGGCGGTCGAATTGATCGCAATAATCTTCAGGCATGATAATTCTAAAGTCTATAGCTATTGTACGTTCATGTTGGAAATTCAAATTCAATTTTTCAATATTTTCATCCATAAATGCACCCTATTTATATAAATTGTTAATACAACACAAAGAAACAAATTCTTTATAAGCATTAAAGACAGAATTGGTAACCGTTCATTAGGGAAAACCCTCATTTTTGTCACTGTGAGCGAGCGAAGCAGCCTAAAATATCGAAAGCTTGAGATTGTTTCGGCCTAAACGCTTATAATGACGTAAAAACGCCATATTTCTGTGAACAGTTACCGAGTTGATTAGTAGAATGGTGGGTCTGATTTGAATGCGGAAGAGGTAGAATAGAAAGAAAAATGGAAAACTTTTTTAGAGCAGTTTTGACAGGATATCCTTAATGAACAGGATATCTCTAATTTTAGGGATATAATTAAACAAATTATAGTTTCGATAGTCATATTTGTTTAAACTTGTTCTTTTGCCTGCCAAATCAACTATATTGACATTGCAAATACTATTTGAAAAAACAAATAATACGCCTTCTGTAATCAACAGATTCATAGAAGTTCGATAATCCATTTCAGTGTTCTCGCAATAATAATGTTTTAGATTATCAGCTTTCAAATTTTAAATTTACATATTTCATTTTCCCTAAAAATCGTTAAAAGGCTACTCTTGTGTGCTAAATTGGTTCCTGTAAGTACCATAAGATTACTCCTTAAAATTTAAAGTTTTATGTTATTATTTATACTTCCACGTAACTTCTTCCTGTCAGGATAAAACCTTACAATGATTAATCTACCCGCATTTCCATTTTCCAGTTTGATGCTATGCTGGTGAGTTGCATCATAAATAAAAATAGGACCATCAGCTGTCATCAGCTTTGGATACGGTTTATTTTCATAAATAAGCCTAAAAGCCCCTTCCAAGCTATAGACAAATTCGATACCCCCTTTATGTTCATGAGCAGCAATCTTGCCTGATTTTCTAAAATTATAATGTGCCAGAACAATATGAGGGACATCAAATATGATCTTGCCCTCGCCATTTATAACTTCAATATATTTAGAGGCAGGATCAACTTTAATAAAATCCATTTGCAAAACGGGTGGGAAATCTTGCGGAACTTGTCTGGCCAATATGGTGTTAAAAGCTTCGGGACCAAATTTATTTCTGAATTTTTCCCCGAAACTTATAATATCCCATGCCTTAAAGCTTGATGATAAATGGCTTTTTAAGCCGCATTCTTCTGCAAGTATTAAAATATCTTTATACGAAATGCCATGGAGAGCCGCAGCATAAGCACGTTCTAATGGTATCGGGCAAAAATCGGTAAGATATTCTTTGGGGGAACGATAGAGATGTAAACCATATTTCAATATTTCCTTTGCTGGACCTTCAGCGATGTCGGCTACCTTATGAACAAGAAGATTGAATTTAAAATTATGCGGTAAATCCAACGCATTTAAAATTTTAGCGACATGATCAATATCACCGTATCCACCTTTAACTATCCTGTTAACTGTGGTAAGACTAAGTCCGGTTTTATCATGGAGAGATTTTTGGGAACAATCTTTCTCCCTCAGCAATTGTTGCAGTTTAGAGGCAAATTCCAGGGCTTTCTTTTGTTTAGCCATAATTAAAGACCTCAACTTTTTGAAGTATATTATAAATGAACAAATAGTTCAAGAAAAATTTTGAAATTTATACATGTTATAAAAATTTTTTCTATATTTCAAAAAATGAAATATTTTTTCAAAAGATGAAATCAAAAAAGTTGCTCTTTATATAAAATCGAATTTTTAAATTTTTTGTGACAAAAGGCATTTTAAAATTATATATAAATGTACCTGATAATTCATAATGAATAAAACTGCTTGGCCGCTACATTTTAATGGCACACAAATTTTTGCGAAGGCTTTTCATCATCAATTCTGATGCGCAATGAAGTTGTCACCGTATTCGGAACATACGGTTTCAAATAATAATTCCTTATGTTCGGTTTACAAAAAAAATCAATAATGTCTTCTGCCTAAAGTTGACAAAATTACAACTTTTTGTGCAACAAATACTGAATTCCTGCTATTATGCGGTAAAATATTATTTTAAAAGAACTCGCGAATTAATAGAATTCAATCTCGCTCAATATAAAATTGCGGCATTATTCAATAGTCCGATAATTGTTCGAATTCTTCTTTGCCTTTTTCGGTGAGACGAATTGTTATCAATCTGCCGGTTTGGGTGGTTTGTCGGGATTCTTCGATTAAGCCTTCTTGCAATAATTTGGCCTTTAACTTTTGGCCCTGACGAACTGAAATGCCGAGATTTCGGTATCTTTCAGCGATTCCAATATCGGGATGATTAACAACATCCTTCAAAAAGGCAGCCATTTCAATATCCAGCTTTTTAATTTGCGGTTCATTATTATTTTGCCAACTTAAACGAAAATCTTCCTCAATAATTTGAGGCACAATATTTTTCATGTGATCTTTTATAAAATCATCTGTGATTTTACCTTTGTCGATAGAAAATAAAGGTAATTTTATTTCAAAGGGTCTTACAGTCCTGCCCTGAAGTTTTACAACCGCATGGCCGACATCTAATGAACCTAAAATATCCCTGTCCTTATCTATCAGCATACATTGAGACATTGCGTTAATATCAGTTTTATGTTTTAGGTTCATGCATATTGTGCAATAGGTATTTCCCAAAGCCGAAAGCGATATTTTTGATGGATGCTGGTCTAATAGAATCAAACTTTCACCGAATTCTCGTATTTCCCTGAAGATTATTTCCATAACTGATTGGCCGCCTACAAGTGACCTGCGCTCATCTGAAAGCACATGATGAGCCTCCTCCAAAATAAGAGCATGCTTAAAATCTTCTCTTGTTTTTTCTGTAAGTCTTTTATGATGAATATATAATAAACATGCCTGTACAAAAAAAGTTTTATCAGATTGCGTTAAAGCATCAAGCTCCAAAATGACGTTTTTATCGAGAATATGGTCAATGCTTTTATTGTTGTTGGTGTTTAATAACGTATCCATATCTCCGAAACATAATGAAGACAGCGCTCTTAATGTGGAGGACAGCCAGCCTGACTCTCTGCCTCTTGTGTCCATATTCCTTGCTTTTAGCAGTACATCCTTGAAGGTCGGCCATTTTACAACAGTGCCATCATAAACACCGGCATCCTGATAAACAGCGTCAACAGCCTGCTGCAATAAAAATAAAACACCATTTCCCAAACAATATGCGTGCGCGATGACTTCATTGAGTTTTTTTAGCCATGTTTTTGGATTTGTGCCTTGCGGAGGGATTAAGGGGTTGAATGTAAATGGTGTGATATTTCTGCCGATTGTATAAACCTCCACATCCTTAAATTCCAGCCTTGATAATAAATCCCGGTAGTTACGTTTCCAATCAAAAACTAAAAAAGGTTTATTATGTTTTTTGAGGTTATCGAGAATAATAAAACCTGCATTGGTTTTACCTGCGCCGGATCTGCCAAGTACAGCTAAATGCTGTATCCATTCATCTTCTCTTAAGCCGAAATCGTATAATTGTTTTCCTGCATATAGAACCTTGCCGATTGAATATTCACCAAAAGCCTGATCTTTGGAAGGAGGGATAAGCTCGATATCTTCCTGGCTTAATTTTACAGGCATATATTTTAGAGCAAGTAGTCGCAGATAATGTTCAATCTGGTCTTTGCCTTTATCATCTTCAGCGATGTATGCTGCATAAATATTATCAACTTCTTCTCCCAATATAGGTCGCAGTCGCAGGCATAACTGCCTGATTTCAGATGCGCTGTCCATAATGATCCTCCAGACCTGAAAGCATTGAATACCTTTGTTTTGCGGAGCTGAATTCTGATGCACCTGCGAAAAGTTTTTCTCTTAATTCAACTGTATCTTTCCAGAAGTTCAATTCTTCATCTCTTCGGCTTTGTTCGAGCTGCAATAATTGGCTTTCGATATTTGAAAGACGTTTTGCTCTGTCAGGAGTATGATTAATTTCGACGCCGAATTTGATTCCCTGAATATGCAGGTGTCTGTCGCTAATTTCATTAATATGATTTTTATGTAACTTTGACCTTTCATACAAAAGATGTGCTATATGTTTTAAGCCGGTATATTGATTTTTGATTTCATTGCCAAAAATCTGGTGGGAAATATTTTCTTGAGAATATGGCTTTTCAGGAATCAGGGCTTTTTCAAAAAGTTCGCTGTCATCTTTGAATCTATCAAAGTAGCTGTTTGTCGGCCATTGCAGGATGGGAGGTCTATTATATTTATCTTCCCGACTATCGAGAGAATATTGACTCTGCTCGAAATACAGTTTCCTCAATTCATAAGTTTTGTTTGGTATCATTTATTAGTGGTATAGGTTTGTAACTTTTAAGTAGTAATACTGAGAATACGAAGTTTATAAATTTATCGGTTAATGTGCTTCTGGCGTTATCGCCATGTGTTGTTATATAGGGTTTTTAAAAATCATATAAACCCTAGAAAGGTTTTTGTAAAAATTAAAAACCCTAAAGATTTATAAACAATCATTTCCTTAATAATGCATGAAAGAAGAATACCCGAACTATAGAGGGCAAATGAAAGACATTGAAAAATATTTGTCAAAAGAAGATAAAGTGATTCTTGAAGATTATATTTCCTTTTGTTCACAAAACGCAAAAGGAGATAAATTGGAACAAAGACGCAGATATGCTGTTCAATTCAGAGATATCGCGGAAATTCCGTTTAATGAATTTAAGGACCCCAAAATAATTCAGCATATAGTTTCAATTATAAAAAATGCGGATCGAGAAATCGGGGGCAAAAATGAATGCATTAAACAATTGAAATTTTTCTTGAATTGGTTATTTGATGATGCAAATCTGATCAAGAAGATAAGGACTATTCCGCAGCCAAACGGATACAATACAAAAAAGTTAAATCCTAACACATTGGCAACTGAAGAAGAACAAGCAGCATTAATCAGGGGCGCAGAGAGTTTAAAGCATAAAGCAATGGTTATGCTTTTGCTGGAGTGTGGTATGAGACCGCATGAACTTTTGGCGCTTAAGTGGGAGAATATAAAATTCGGAGAAGATAAAGGAGATATACAGATATTTTCAACTAAAACGAATGGAACGAGGGTGTTACCTTTTAAAACTTCATATATCCCATTAATGCGATGGATGAATGAGTTTGAATACCAGGAAAGAAAACAAGGTGATTATGTATTTCCATCTCCTAAAAGCAGAAACAAGCCTATTTATCGAAGTTATATTGCTACGCTGTTCCGGAAAATATGCAGGCAGCAGAAATTGAGGAATATTACTCCATATCTCATCAGACATACTAAATTAACGCTTATGAATAAGGTTTTGCCGGAAAAAGTTGCTGCAAAATATGGAGGTCACTCTGTTCAGACTTCTGCAAGATATACTCACCTAAATGATGATGACATAAAAGCGATTGTATTGGATAAAATTTACAATGTCAAAGAGCCTACAGTCGAGGAGGGGAGATTGATGGAAAAAGAAATGATAAAAATGCAAAAAATAATAACCGAATACAAGAACAGGCTTGTTAAGCTTGAAGAAAAAAATACTCAAAGAAACCAGGCTGATGAGATAATTAATTTACTGACAAAAAATCCTGAAAGCCTAAAATTAATTGCACAGGCTTTAAGTAAATCAGGGCTGGTTAATGATTTTATGAAAATTTGAATGATTAGAAAAATTTATATACTTCTGTTACTACTTAATTATTACAGCAAATGACAGAAGTGAATTATTCGAAAATAAATAAAGATATGCACGATTATTATCTGCCCCAATGGGTTTTTAATTTGAAGAATTATTTTACAAAAAGATATTGGCAAGAGTATTTATCGGAAAATACAATGCAATATCAGCGAAATGATTAATAAACCCGAACATCAGAACCAAGATAGTAAAACTGCATGCATAATTTTTTGAATTCTTTTCTGTATTCAGGATATTTGCGTATTGATGTGCTCTGAAGAAGGACATCTACATTGGCTGAAATCAGCCAGAAATCGGTTTGTTGTCTTGCGAGTTGTTCAGGTGTGTGATCCTGGAAGAATATCTTATTTGAAGGATTAAGATTTTTCTCAAAGACTTTCAGTTTGTGCCATTGCAGAGTTGCCCTTGCGTCTTCGAGGATATTTTTGAGTTCTGATAATTGTGCGATTAACTTTTGGTACTTGTCCATGAAAAAATGAGTTAATCAGGCTTTTTATATATTTCTATTTAAGAGTACATGTCATCGTTGTTTTCCAGTGATTCCCAATCTAACTCGTCAGGATCATAGTTTGGATTTTCTTCGGCTGTATCTGTTGTACCATACTCATGCAGATGATCGAGTATACGGTTGGTAACCCTTCTTATTGCCCTGGTATTATCGCAGATTTCCTCCAAAAGGTCGGACTTCTTTTGCTGGTATGTTTTGTCATCTTGTGTCATTGTGAAATGATAACGGCAGGAAGGTATTTAAATTTAATTGCAGTCAAATATACAAGATGGGAAATATATTTTCAAATCGCTACTTTTAACGTCCTATTCCAGAACATGATCGATAAAATATCGCGGTGTAACAATTGAAATATTAAAGTATTCACCGATATTGAGCAGATGTTTATCACCGCTGATAATATAACTGCTTTTTGATGCGATCGCACATGTAATAAATTTGTCATCGTCCGGATCCTGGCAGACAGGTTTATTGAAATAATATGAGCCTGTAAGTTCCGCCTTTATAAGAAGCATCTCAAGTATAGGATTAAAATCTATATGTTTGAATTTATCAGAGAAGAGGCATACAACGCGATTATATTCGGTGACTATTTCTTCCGATACAGCTATTTGGATATGATCTTCCTGCCAGGCCTTTAAGGTTTTGGCTGGCGGCCCGCCGAAAATATGCCGGAAATGAAAACATTAGTATCAATTACGGCCTTAATCTTCACTTTTTACCTCTGGCCTGTGCAACTGCATTAGCAATATCTTTAGGTTTTAGGCCTGCTTTTTTAGCCGCTTTACGGGCATTAGCAATCAACCCTTGAAACTCTTTTTGCGAAGGGGCGGTAATTGTTTTCAGGATAACAGCATCTTTTTCCCCTAATACGAGGAATTGGCAACCATTTTCCAAACCAAGGTTTTTCCGGATGGTTTCCGGTATTACTACCTGACCTTTTGATGACATTTTAGTTGTAGCTAAATTCGTACTCATAGTATACCTTTAAAAATAAAATCTTACCAGTAAGATTGTACGATAAAGATTAATACTTGGCAAATAAAAATTAGAAAATATGTCTTTTTCGAGAGTATATAAAATGGGGGGTATGAGGTATGAATTTATTGCCATCAAGTGTTGACAGGATTATATAACCTAATTACTTATTTTGCGTATAATAATCATAAGCTCTTATACTGAAATTGGTTGAATTCCTGATTGTAAGAGTCACAATTAACAATTACAACCAAAGCTACAACTAATTGAGAAATATCTAATTTTTTTTAAGGCTTGTGATCATGAAAATATCAAAAAGAAAAATACGTTCAGACAAATTCCCGCTGACTCGCCACCCAACAGGGCAATATTGTAAAAAGATTAATGGCAAAATACATTATTTCGGTTCTGATAAAAAAGAAGCTC
>MHXZ01000066.1 GCA_001825665.1 Planctomycetes bacterium GWF2_41_51
AACAATAGCAGATGATTTTTTATCTTCTGTATTGGGGGATGGTGGGTGGGTATTATTTTCAATATTGATTGATTTAGGGTTTTCTTCACTGTTTTTATCCGGGGATGGAATAGGTGGAACTGCCTGTAAAGAAGTCTGAATAGAACTATTTGAGCCGGTATCAGTGTAATTAGTTCCCCATTTGGCTTTGATTGCCTTATCCGACACAGAGCCTTCTGTAATCGGGCAACGGCGGATTTTAACGATGAATGGTTCAGGATATTCATCTGCCAATCTAACGACAGCAGTTCCTATAGGCAATGTATTCAATGCCTGCTTCTGCTCATCTGACAGATTCATCGCACCTGATATTTCCTGGACATCAGAACGAAGTTTCTGGCTCATGGCAATAGTGGCATACGAATTGGCAAAGGCAACTTTACTTAACAGCGATGCCGATTGATCCACAAATACATATCCAAGACCGTATTGTCTTACCATTCTGATAGATGTCTCCAGAATTGATTCCTTTGATTCTGCTGATTTCTTCAATAGCAAGTTATGTGCCTCTTCAATAATAATCATATTGGTGAGCTTATCCTGCGGGCCCTGTGCGAGACGATACCTGTACAGATACAATGTAAGTGACTCCGAAAACATTACTCTGTCTGAAGAACTCGATAAGCCATCCATTTCAAGAACCGCATTTACATTCAGAAGATCCGCAACATGGCTGTTATCTTTAGTATTTAGTACCGCACCGAATTCACCATAAGTCATGGCCAGTAAAATTCTTTCTGCGGAAGCCTGCCACATAGCCGCCCTGCCCTTTAGCTTTACAGTCTTTAACCAGATAAGCAGATCATGAATTGTCGGCCAATGTGTTATCTGTTTATCAAACACTCCGGCCTGGCGGTACAAATGGTCAAGTCCTGCGACAAGTAGACTGATGACTCCCTCACCGCCTAAATACGCATTTGCAATTACATCAACAATGAGTTTTATCCAAATGTGCGGCTCACAGCCTGCAGGTGGTATCAAAGGATTGAACCGCAGTGGTGAAATATCTCTGCCTACAGTATAGACACGAAGTTCCGGATACAAACTCATCAGGTCTCTGTATCCTCTCTTCCAATCAAGGGCAAGTACCTTAATGCCGCGGGACATTATTCCCTGCATGAGCATAAATGTAAGATTGGTTTTGCCAGAGCCGCTTCTTCCTGCTACGAGGATATGTTCCTTGAGACGGTTACTCTTGAAACAAAATGGATACAGCCTCTTATCAGCGTAGCTGATAGCGCCAAGTTCAATATCGCCGGCTACAGCAAATTCCCTTGGCGGCGGTGGGAAAGGCGATCTGTCAAATTCAAAATCTGTCCCCAGATATTTTGCAGCCAATAGTTCCAGAGTCTGTTCAACATCTGCCTTGCCACCCGGATCAGATTCGGCCAGATAGGCCATCCACAGACGATCTATCTTTTTACCTAAGACAGGCTTCAATTTCCGGCACAGTTCCTGGACACGGGTCATCAAGGCTGCTCACCTTCCAGATTCTCAAGTATCGAAACCTTCCTGTATGAGGAAAGATAGTTCTGTGCCTGTTCAGGCAGCAGCAATTTCAACTTTGATACATCTGCCCATAGACTTCTGCGTTCATCTCGCTGCTGCTCGTATAATTCACGAAGGTTTTTGGTAAGGCCGTAAGCCTCTTTGCTGTTAAGACAAACACCGCCTCTGTCGGCTACAACTGAATGCGAAGAATTCATTGCATGGCATTTGCCAAGCTCAATTTCATACATATTGTTTTTATAGATATGGTATCTGCTTCTTATCTGACTTATAACATCATCAAGACCGAGTTTGGAAGTATGCTTTTTATCCAAGATGATTGCTGTCTCTGGTTCGGACTCTGGGATGGCGAAATAGCCTCTGCTGACAATATCTTCCACAGTCGGCGATCTTGGCCAGTTCCTTTTGGACACCAAATCGGAAGTAAAATCATAACGGCTGATTTCTGAAAAATTTGGAGATTTAGAGCCTGTTTGAGGTAAATCATATAATAGAAATTTTCCTGCCTGGTAAAAATACGGCATATAACCTGCCCCGAATACCGGCCCTTGTGAGATTGAAAAGTTTTGGTCCATTTTGCACCTGTGGATTTGCTCCTAAAGGGTGGTAATGGACTACTTATATTTAAACCTTTTGTTTTATGATGCTACTGGCTGGTAGATAAAGCCTAATTGAATTGGATAAATTCAATTAAATTTATAAACTAAGGCCGATTTTAGTCTACAGGTGATAATAAAAATGAATACTTTTAAAGAAAGCATGCTCAGACTTCTGCAGCAAAGATCAGACAATAGGGCTGCAATGCTGTCCCGGCAGTATCTAACAGCAGCTCCTCATGAACGAGAGGCTATTATGGCCGGCATCGAGTTTGAAAAATGGCTAAGCGAGGTCTGCGATGACTGCCGGGATTAAAATACGCTGATAAGCTGCTGCATATTTCCTGCATAAACTTGTTATCCCAGTTTTTAATGCAGAATTTTATCAGTTCTTCTGCCAACCTGATATTCTCCTCTGCTATTTTCTTTTGCTGCGGTGTGCTGTTCTTAAAAATATACACATCAAACTCTTCAGTTCCATCAGCGGTCTCTTCCCATATCTCCCAGTTATCTCTGTTGAGCAGCGCAAGAGTCTGGCTGTCGCTGTCGGTAAAATTCACATGGAATTTTCTGCTTCTATGCAGGATAGCCCAGTCCCGCGATATCTGGTTGGCTTGAATTTGCATTTTTTCACCCCTGCTATAAATGCTTTTCATTCGTACTAAGATATAAGCTCACTGCTGAAACATCGCATACAGCGAAGTGGTTTTTGCAGATTATACGATGAAATAATTGCACTCATACGGCAGCTTTGACAGATAACTACACCGGTTTGTCTGCACATAATCTGCCCCTCTTCGCTGTCAAACGCTATCGATTCAAAACATCTTACGGGCCTGAATTCATTAAGCCGCAGGTCCGCAAAATACTGCTCACCTTCATATATAACTATCGGCAAGACTCGCGGGCCGGCTTCTTTAACAGTTTTCGTTTCTCCCATTGTTTCACCTTCGGCTGAACTGCTCTTTATGGCGGTTCGCTGCCTTTACGAACCGCCATTATCATTCAGTTTTCTTGTCATCGAGCTTTACCATCTCTTCGGTCAGCTGTGTGATGGGAGTCTTTAGTATCTTCTGTGCCTTGTTCTGAAGCCAGGCGTCAATCTGCGGCCTTAGCCTGCTGCCGGCTGTGCTGACATAATTGGTTACCGCATTGTAAAGGTCCCATCTGGTAACCCTGCCCTGCTCATTGCATTTGAGTCTTGAGAGGATTTCCTTAACGTATTTTTTCTTCTTGAACATTGCCTTTGTCAAAAGCGTCAAGGTCTGTCATTCTGTGCTGTCCTTCATGGAAATACTGACCACGTTTGCCAGTTTGTCATCGCTTGCGATGATATCCTTGATTATCTTATCGATTAGGGCTTCAACCGTTACCTTCAATTCCTCGGTATACTTGACCCTTCTGGGTTTTACGATGTCATTTACAATCATGCCATTGGAACAGGCCAATCTTGTTACACGTGCGCCTATTACCAGGCCCGCAATCTGACTGTAATCTGAAAACAACCCTTATCCCAGTGGTAAAACTCTCTCCTACCTCGGATAATTCCATCTTCGAGTCCGGGAAGTCAAAATCAATCTGTATGCCGTGCCTGGATTTTTTCAGATGTGCCGTTGCCCTGATATTCAGGCTTGTTATCGCTTCTATGATTTTCTCTGTTGCATACCTATGCTGGATTACCATATAGCTTTTAGGAGCAATACATGCCAGTTCATTTCTGTCAACGTTCCATACTCCCATATATTTCTTGCTCAGATAATCCTCCCGGCCATCTTTTATGATGTGGACATCCCACATCTCCGCCCTGTCAAAGCCTATTGCCGTGTTCTTTAACTCGGCTAAACTGATATTTTCTTCTTCAGCCATTTTTTTCACCTTCAGACCTTCCATCAAAAGCAAAAGGCCTTCTTCTCATATCAAGAGAAGAAGCCTTTTTTAAAATCATTCAATAAACCGTAACCTCGTACGCTGTCGAAATTTCTCTGCCAGATATCCTTATTTTCATTACGCCAGCCGCTCATAAGATTTTCGCCAACAAAAGTATAACTGCGGCAGGTATCACAGGTGACATAGTGGCCGCGGCTCAAATTAAACAGTCTTATCGGATGGCCGTGGATGCACTTGATATCACAGAAACATTCACCCAAATCAAAATTGCTCTCATTCATTTTTGCTCACTTTTATTTTTTATAACAGACCCAAGCCGTAATATCTCCGATTCCAGTTCTGCTGCCTCATCGCGTTCACATACGCGCTCGTATTTATGATGTACCTCTCTAAGCTGTTTTTCCGGATTTTATCCCGCGGTTTTCATTTGCTCCACCCTTAGAAAAAATAAAAGACCGTTTAATAAAAACGGTCATTCCATCATTGAAATATCTTCCACATTGTCTCCATTAGAGCTGTCTTTCTGCTTTTCTATAATCTTTTCAAAAGCCTTCTGAAGACAATATATGGCCAGTGGTATTTCGTTTCTGCCGAACGAGCCCGATGACTGCCAGTTGCCATCCTTTGCCTTGTATCTTCTCTGAACTGTTGCCTTCAGCAAGGTTACTGTCCTGCCCTTTATTTCCACCTGATTTTCCCAAAGAGCCGCCGAGACCTGACCGGCCTGGAACTTGGCTATTGGCGTTTGTTGTCCATTCATTTTATTTACCTCGGGGTTATTTCATCTGATGTGAAAGCCCCTCTTACCACTACTGTGTTAAGAGGGTCTTATCTAACTTATAAATTTTTCAGTAATTAAAAAAAAACACACTTTCATATGTGGGGATTTTCAGGGGGCCGCAAGGCCCCCTGAAAGTCAAGTCCCCCAACGTCGAAAGCGGAGCATGAAAAAAACTATGATGACAAATTCGTGCGAGACCTCTCTATAATTCTGAGTTTTTCCAAAGCATCCTGTGCCTCCGCCATTGCAGCCAGCTCTTTTTTAATAATTTCCTGCTCAAGCCGTGTAAGGCATTTATCCAGTTCAAACCATAATAGCAGGTCACCTGCGGGCAATATCTGGCCAAACTGGTCTGTGGGAAGCCTGCCCTGCCTTCGTATAAATGAAACAATATCCTGTTTTTTATAGATGTTCATCTCAATACCCCTCCAGCTAAACCATTCAGCGTCGGTTCACCTGCTCGACTGTGAACCGACGCAATAAAAAAAAAGAAGTCGCTAATCAAGCGACTCGAAAAACTTCTCTGCCATTGCCTGCCGTCTCTTATTGCTTCGCTCGACAATCTCTGCAATCTCACTTTGCAACCGTCTCATTCGCAAGTACCGCTTTGCCAGGCAATACATAGTTACATCACTTATGTCTTCGACATCCAGAATGCCCGTTGAAACATACTTAATGATTTTGTACTTCGCCATTGTCTTTATCTGACCACTTATGAGCTCCATCATAAGCCGTTCGTGAAAAAGCTCTTCTTTGAGTTTTTCCGCCTTGTACCTGGCCTTGTCGAAATTTACATATCTGTCAAAATCCACTGTTCCAAAAGCACCTAATTCGATAGTTCCATCCTCATCTACATTCGGCCTAATCCAGCCCTTGCGTGTCTTTACAGGCAATGCCAGTATCGGTGCAAATTCACTTTTCAGATATATCCTCTCTATCTCTGCCGGCTCTATCAATTCGCTGCTATCGAGGTCGGCTATGCTGCCGTACCTGCTTCTGCGTTGTCTTTTCAGTCTTGCTGATGCCGGTATCTCTACACCGTCAAACTCTTCTGTTTCTGTTGCTTGTTTCATTTAAAACAACCTCCGTCTTTCGACAATCCTTGCGAAAGACGGAGAGTAAAATATGATATTGATTTTTTCAAAGTTTCTGGCTGGAGGGGGCGAAGGTTTGAATCCCGTAAATGATTTACGGTTTTCCGCAGAAAAATAAATCGGCTCGAAGGCTTTCGAGCAGTATTATTGAAAACCGGAAATCATAATTTAGGGATTCAAACAGCAGCCCGCTCCCCGAAACTTTGCAAAAAATCAAGCTATCTGCGGGATTGTTAAACCGAAGAGGTTTAAATTGGCTCATATGCGCGTAGTGGAAGATGTGCGGTAAAGTGTCGGGAACGCGAAGCGGCTTGTATTAAATTTTAGGCCGTAAGGCCTTTACCCGCCCGCAGGCGGGGAAAGATTTACGATAAAGGGTCTGCATAGGCCAGAGCGGCGGCCTCCCAAAAGGAGGCTACGAAAAACCATTCACCCGCTTAACCTTCTCAATGTACAACTCCGCTTCTATCATCAAAGCCAGCTCGATTTCAACCTTTTGCAACTCAGAAACTGTAAGACTCTCAGCCAGACCGAACCACTCCATCATCCGCTCAACCGACAACATCTGACCATATGCATCTGTTGGCAATTTACCAAAGCTGCGAATGTAATCCACTACGTTCTTCAATTTGTATGTATCCATTTTCAACATCTCCGGGCCGAACTGCTCAAGGGGCGGTTCACCCATTTTATAGTGAACCGCCGTCAACGTCGGAGCGGAGGCTCAATGAGCAGACCCTTCGATAAACCTTTAGGCCGTAAGGCCGACCCGAAGGGGAAAGGTTTACGATAAAGGGTCTGCGTGAGCCGGAGCGGAACAGGAAAAAAGAAAACAAAGAGAGCCAAACAACAGTCAGGCGGGAGCTTGCGTCGCCTTTAGGTTTGGCTCAGTATCATTGTTGCTGGTGGTAATGATTAATATTTTATATATAGTCTATTTATGATACCGCTATAACTTTTTGCCAAAAATAGAGTTACATGATAATACCATTTTATTTAAGGTACTTTTTTATTGTGCTGCACGCCGAATTACGATACTTTTTTCATTGTTTATGCCGATTTAGGAGACTTTTTTGCGGCGAATTACGGTACTTTTTTATGAATTAAGAGACTTTTTTTGGGGCGGATTTATATGACTAAAAATTGATCCTGCAGCGGTAGTAATACCATGCAAACAGATATATAATCCGTAGGTCTCCAAGATGGCCCCCCATATATTGAACATATCAAAACAATCATTGAAACTTACAAGGTGGCAGACAATAACTGATGATAATAATGTGCTCAAATTTAAGTGGCTTTCTGAAAAAACATTAGATGTTTGATGTCTGACAAAGTGATCCCAGAATGGATTGCCGGGAAGATTCCATATTGCCACCACTAACCCATATTTTGCCTGATACACCTTCCTTGAAAACGGCCTGATTTTGAGTAAGCCAGATAAAATCAGAAGGCGGCATTTCACGAACAAGCCTGCATAGATTATTCAGTCTCGATAAGGCGTTAGTAATAAACAACAGCCGAAATCCATTGAATCTGCAATTCCATGATTCTTCATATCTCTTGTAGCCCAGCTTGTCAAAATATGCTCCGTAATTGATGATTTTCTGACGGACATCTTTGATGTGCCGTTCAGCACTCGCCAGGGACTCACTTCCACAGTCTGCCTCGAGAAAAAACAGCAAACTTTTATTTTCAATAGTGTCAGTTATTATAAATACACCATCCGGGATAAAAGATTTTCTGCTTGTCGCATCAATTGCAAAATCTTGTATGAAACAATGCCCGGATTCAGTTTCAGGTAGAAACGGCGAACTGCAGGATAGAAATTGAATCTTGAGCCTGCTAATAATCTTTTCAAGATAAACGAGATGAACCCTGAACCAGTTTATCATCATTTGATGATCCACAGCAGATATGCTTTCGGCCAGAACTTTTTCATCTAGTATATTCTCGGCAATAACGCCTTCTGATTTGAGTATTCCTATCCCCTGCTTTGTGAGGCTGAATATCCTATCAGGCCGTCCTCGACCTCGGCCAAATTGATGCAACTGTGCCAGAATATAACCTTGTTTTTCAAGTGTGCTTAATTTTCGCCTCAGGGACTGAATGTTTCTATTTGACAAAACCATCAACTGGTTGGAAGCAAGAAGTATATGCTCAGCAATTGTTTTAAGAATTTCAAAGTCTTTTTCTTTAAAGCCTGATGCCATTTCTATTCCTAAGATGTTTCGAATTTTGTGTAATAGTTTCATAAATAGCGGAATATTAAATTATAATGTTCCAATCAAAAATTTGCTCAATTTGATTTGCTATTTTTTAGTTTTGAGTCACCAGCTATGGAGGTGCCAGGGGAAATTTCTTGAAGGCTCATATTTTGAAGCAATTAAAAAACGATTGAACTTCATAAAGTCCCAGTTTCAAGAAATGAGCATCTTATACAATTTAAAATAAATATAGTTTATAGGTCTTTAATGGTGAAGATTATTTAATTTTTCTTAAGAACGAGATAAAAACCAATTTTTCACTGAACTTTTTGGTTGACAAAGTCGAATAAATAGTATATAGTTGTAAACCGTAATGGAAACTGGACTCGTTTAGCTTAAATCATTTCTTTTATAATTTGCGTTTCAATAATACAATGCTTGGTGGCAGAATAAAACAATTTCGATGTGCTCGCGGCTTATCTCAAGATATGCTTGTGGATAAAATTGGAGGTATAGTTTCGAAACAATCAATCTCTAAATATGAGAGAGAAGTTACTTTACCTTCTCCGCGAATTTTGAATAAAATTGCTAAAGCTTTAGATGTTAAAGCGGCGTCCTTATGGAAAGAGCCGTCTTTTAATGTAGAGTTTATTGCATACAGAAAAGGTTCAGGGCTCAACACTATAGAACAAGAAAAAATTGAAGCACAAGTTCAAGAAACTCTTGAAAAATGCATGAAAATTAGTGAGTTGAGAAATTGCAATGCCAAAGTTGATATACCTGTTAATGCTTTTCCCATTACACAAATTGAAGATGCCGAAGAAGCAGCAGAATATTTGAGGGAATCTTGGTCTTTAGGGGTAGATCCGATAGCAAATGTAACGGCGATGTTAGAAGGCAAGAATGTATTTGTTCTTGAAATTGATGCCCCTGATAGCTTTGATGGTATTTCAGCTTTTGCTAAAGATGTAAATGGAAAGAAAGTGGTTGCAGCGGCTGTTGTTAGTGCAAATGATAGATCAGGAGAAAGGCAACGACTTAATCTTGTTCATGAATTGGGTCATTTGGTTTTAAAAATGCCTGAAGAAGCAGATAGTAAATTTGAAGAAAATGCAGCTTTTAGGTTTGGTTCAGCATTATTAGCTCCTAAAGAAGCAATATATAATGAAGTAGGCCGTAAAAGAACCTCTTTGTCTATAGAGGAATTAATTTTGTTAAAAGAGAGATTTGGATTAAGTTTGCAAGCTTTGGTTATGAGATTAAATGTGCTTGATATTGTCTCTGATTCTTACAAGAAAGATTTTTTCTTCTTTATCAATAAACAAGGTTGGAAACGAACAGAGCCAAAAGAATTAGAGCCTGAAAAAGCAACTTGGATAAAAAAGAATGTCTTAATGGCTTTATCTGAAAGTTTAATTTCACATCGACAAGCAGAGCAATTATTAGGCAAAAAAATTGATGTAGGAGAAGATGTGCCAGGGAAAAGACGTGGTTTTATGATGTTATCGCTTTCTGAGAGGAATAAAATTCTCTCTACTCAAGCCAAAAAAGCTGATTATGAATTAGATCAAGACTGGCTTGATATGGGTGAGGATTATGAGTCTTGAAAGTTCATGTCAAAAACCTCAAGAATCGATGAAAGGTGATATTTGGTGGATTGATTTAGATCCCACAGAAGGTTCAGAGATAAAAAAAATACGTCCATGTGTTATCATTAGTTCTGACTCTATTAATTTTGTAAAAGAAGTCAGATTAGTGGTTCCCTTAACCGAATCAAATAGAACAAAAGAGGAATTAATTTGGTGTGTTACAGTTGAACCTACCGCTCAAAATGGTTTAACGAAAAAAACTGTAGCAGATGCTCTCCAAACTCGATGTGTTTCAATTAAAAGATTTCAAAATAAAATAGGAGTAATCTCTGCGGAGCTTATTGAAGAAATAGTAGCAGCGGTTGCTG
Source organism: Planctomycetes bacterium GWF2_41_51 (assembly GCA_001825665.1). GTDB lineage: Bacteria > Planctomycetota > Phycisphaerae > Sedimentisphaerales > UBA12454 > UBA12454. The sequence continues at coordinate 10,071 of MHXZ01000066.1, forward strand.
CTGTTATTGAATATGAATAGTTTGTTTATTAAGTATTTTTATCCAAATCCATTAAAAAGAATTGCAAATATGATGTAAAAAAGTTTCTTCTTTATAATCATTTTAACTTCGTAAAACAAATTATAATTTCAACAAACAATCAAGATTTTGAGCTAATATTTCAGACAATTTTATCTCACCAATGTTTTTCAGCATAGCAAGTTTAGATATGGTTTTATTTAAATCTATAGGCCTGAAAGTCCTTTCCTCAATTCTTATGAGCGGCCCATCGCTTTCAAGTAGTAACCTATCAATTGGAATTTTTTCAATAATTTTTCTCCCATTTTTAGAAAATAACATAGGATAATTAATTGAAAAAAAACACCCTTTATTTATTGCTAAATCAATATTTTTTAATGAGCCTGAATACCAATGAAGTACTATTTTACCGTTGAAACTATTGGGCAAAATAGAAATTACTTCTTCTTCAGAGGCTCTTGAGTGAACGGTTAAAACCTTGTTTCCTATTTTATCACACAGTTCAATTAATTTTTTAAAAAAAGAAATTTGAATTTCGTAATCCTTAGATGTGGTATTTATAAAATCTAAACCTACTTCACCTATAAATCTTGATTCATTTATATATTTCCACATTACATCAACATATTTATTATATTGAGTAATTAATTCTGGGTGGAAACCGAGAGCTATTTTGATGTTTTCTGAATTAATTTGTTTTTTTAATTTTTCATATAGAATAGGTAAGTTAGTGACTGCAATTGTAAAAATATGATTATTGTCAATCTCTTTTACAATTTCTTGGATTTGTTTATTATACAAATCCAAATGAAGATGAGTATCATGAAGCAACATTATAATATATCCAAAAAAGAATTTAGCTCTTTCATTCCTCTCTCGTAAACCTTAATATATTTTTGATGATTGTCATCGATAGGACCTGCAGCTTGTATTTGTAGAAAAGTATGTACATTTCTTTTTTTAAAGTTTACCATACCAATTTTATATACTTTAAGATTATTAACTGCTGTTTCATTTTTTGAGAAATTTGAATCCCTATAAAATGTGTCATCTTTTAAATTTGCTTCCAGGATTGCAGCTCTTCTAATGACACAAGGTAGACAGTTTCCACAGTGACTTGGTTTGGAATCCCCATCCCATCTACCGTTATCAGAATGAGAACAGGACATTGTATTTTTGATGTTATTCTTTAAGAAATTAAAATCTTTACATTCAGCAATCATTTCTCCTTTAGTTTTAAATTGATATGGATTTTGAAAACGCACTTTTATATTAAGTGTATTCAATAAATTTTGTAACTGTTTCATGTAATATGGATGAGTAGTTCTCGTGCTACTACTTCCTAATCTGGAAGCTGTCAATGGAATATTAAGTGATATTAAGCCATTTTCTGGGATATATAGATTAATTTCTTTTTTTAATGCAGAGGAGATAATTATGGCCTGAGCAAAAAACATGAAAGACCTTGTCCTGGTTGTAAGTTCTTTTCCCCGTAATGGAGCAGCATTGAAACTAAAAAATTGGTCATTTGTTAAATTATATCTACTTATGAGCAGTGTTTTCACTTTTTCTTGAAACTGATAAACTCCCTTACCTCCTCCACTATGCCCTACAAATAATGTATCAGGTAGCGCTTGTAACATATCTATAGCACCGATGAAAGAATCCAATCCTCCAGAGAGCATACAAATACTATTAGGCATTTTTTCAATGAACAATTTATCTGTTTTACCGTTTTCATGAATCTTATCCTTTTTAATTGTTTCAATGTGGTTTAGTACTCGTTTTCTAAAATAAACTGTCCATTTATCACCACTTAAAAATGATAGCATTCTTTCAAGGGCATTTTTTTGATCCTTCCATTGATCAATTGAGAGGACAGGTAAATATAATTTAAAATTTCTTGTCCATGCATCTGGGAACCATTCTCTTGGAATCACTCTATCGGCATAATAAACAAAAAGAGAAATGTAAAATAAATCAATGGCTTCATCTGAAAAGAAATACGGTAATTTAAGTATTTGTTTGTCTTCCCAGAATGTATAATGAAATTTATTCTTTTTGCTCAAGTTCACAGAAATAAATTTTTCCGCAATTGAATAATTGTCATCTTGGTTTAGTCTGCATATTATATTGATGGTATCCATCACAATGCTCCTTCTATAACATCATAGCAACTTTGATATATTAAGTCGATTTGCTTCATGATTGTCTTTGAGTTAAAATTAACATTTTCAATTCCAATTTTATTTATTGTATTGGCAACAACACCATCAATGTATTCCTTAATTATTTGTTCTTTTTCCAATACATTTTCAGGTGACTTTGCATTTTTCTCAAAGCGAGTTTCTACATCTTTTGTAAATTTCTGAAAAATATATGAGCTTATATATACTTTAATAATATTACTAAATGTCTGTGTATTCAAATTATTGAGGATTTCAATATTTCCCCCATTTTGCGATATCTCATTATAAAGGATTTCCATCGCATCAAGAAAAGCACTTCGAGCTACAGCATCTTCTTTTGTATCAGGAGTTGGAGCGAGAATATTTACCAAATCACCAAGAACTTCATCAACGCTTCTGTTTTGATAAGAAATGCCATAATTATCTAAAGTGCTTTTAATGCCATTTGTTGACAAGCTTGATAAAAAGCTACCCAATTTTGCTGTCGTAGTCTTGCCAATTTTGGCAGAAGTTGATGCTTTTCCTGCACCTCCGTAAGCTTTGATGTGGGCAGATAATGGCTTTTTATAATCACTTGTATTCCCAGATGCATACTTGGATGTTAGTGTCTTTGTATCACTCCAATATTTAGGAGTCAAATCATTAGGGGTAGCGGGGTCTTCTTGATCATCTGGAGTTACAGGAGAAGGGTCTTGATCGGCACCTGGATTATCAACAGGTTCATTTTTATCATAAAAATCATCTGGCAATAACGGACTTTTACCTTTAGGGCCGCCGTAGCTACTTGATGTTCCCATTTCCAAAATCCTTTTCAATGGCTTGTTTTAAACTCGGATTCTCTTTCTTCCAACGGTTTACGATTTCTGTAATTTCTGCTTTTTTATTAGTATGGTCCATAAAATCTTTCATTCGTGGAATCACACCAATATTAAGTTTTTCTCCTGTGAGTTCATTTAGACAATTAATTGTTCCCACATAAAGAGAAACTCTGCTTGCTCCCCATGCAAGAAGAGATTTGAAAATATTCCCATCAATATTTGCTGATGAAGTTAATCTCTCTGCAATTTTTATTAAGATTGTATTGGCCTCTGATTCATTGGCTTCATTGATTTCATTCATAGCAGCATTTCTGGCAATCTCAGAACCATTAAGTAAATTGCTCAATATTTTTTCTGCGGTTAGACTTAATTTAAGTTGAGCCAAATTAAGCTGATTTGTTAAACTTTCTCTTGTGAAATAGAAATATGGTCTTAAATCAGTTTGACCGATTTTGGGTTCTATTTTTACCCAGTCTTTAATCCAATTATCATCCTTCCATAAGTTTAATTCTTTTGTTTCTTCCCATTTGCCATTTTCGATATTTTGAAGTTCTTTAATTTCACCTTTTGAAGCTGGTTTTATTTCCGCAATTTTTCTGAAAAAGTCCATCTTAAAATATTCAAGAAGCATTACTTTTGCTAAAATCTTACGATCAAGTTTAATCTTTCTATACTTTGCCATTTTTTCTCTCATTGATAAAGAATTTAAAAATCTTTTGCAATGTCGAGGATTACCATTAAGACCAGAAGCAAGGACAGATGATAACTGTTTTGCAATTGAGATAGCCTCTCTTAACTTTGGGACAAAGGTGGGAAATTCTTTTGCAAGTTTATTATATGTTAACTCAAAATTTATAAAATCATTTTTTTTCTCATTCTTAATAAAACTCAACACTTGCTCAAAATCTTTTTGTTCTAACTCCTTTTGAAAGAGAAGGCACATTATATAAAATTCAATTTCTTTTTGGCTCATCTGTGGAATTCTAATAGGATATTGTATTAATTTTTCAAGGTATTCCTTTCCGATATCCAACTGATTTCCTTCTATTTCCAAAAATTTTTGTTTAACTGCATATTTTACATGTCTTTCATCTGCACCTATAACAAATGATGTGTTTTTACTAAATAAGAATAATCTAATTGCTTCAAGAGTATCTAAAATCGTATTGGGGTTGCATCTATCAAGTTCATCAATGAATACTATTAATTTTGTTATTTTTGACTCACTTAGAAGCTTGGAAAAATCATCATGGAAAGTTCTAACACTATTGCGAATTTCTTCGTTATTGAATTCCCCCGATAAAGCATTTTTTACGTCATCTTCTTTGATATTACAAACTTTATCTTTAACAGTAGATAAAACGCTATCAAGGGTAATATTCGCTATTGTTCCAATGCCACCAGTAGCTAAAAAATCAACCCCATATCTTATTGCTTTACTTGCTAATTTTAACTTATCTGTATTCTTGTATAGGCGTTTTATTGTTTCTACTGCTTTTTGCTCCAATTTTCTTTCTTTTTTTATGCTATCTAAAATTGTTCCTAAAAGAGCAGTCTTTGCATCTTCATAACCTTCGAATAACCAACCATTGAAAAATACACATAGAACATTTTCTTTTTGAGATAGTTCTTCCATGCACATTTTCATTAAACTCGATTTGCCACTCCCCCAATCTCCATATATTCCAATACTTGAGGGAGATAAAGTATCTTCAATGGCAATACTCTTAAATGTTTCTTTTAAGTACTCGAAATCTAAAAAATCCTCAATTGTTTCACTATCCTTCCACATGATCTTTCATCCTTAAAAAACTCTTATATTGCCCATACATCCGCTAACAATTCTGCTTTGTTTCAAATGATATATAAATAATAATTATAAAACTCAGACTTTAAATAAGCTGCTCATTTATGGTATTTCTATTTATAATTTCTTGTCTTATTGGGTCATACATATAATCAATGATTTCTCCACTAATAATAAATTGGATCGCATCCTCAATTACTGAAAGTGGAGCTATAAACCATTCTCTCGGAATATGACGACTCCCATTTTTGTCAAATACATCAATATTTAGACATGAATTGCCAAAAAAGTTATGAAGTAGTTGTTCTAATTTCTGGGGGTTCATATTATAGCATTGAAAAACAGCTACTACAGAGACAGGTGCCATAAGAAATGTAGGATCTGATTCAGCATCTCTAATTCTTTCTTCTACTGATATCTTTGAATATCCTATTTTATATAAATGGCGTATTGTTAAAAGTTTGTCATCTTTGCTTTTTGACTTCAGAGCATAAATAAATCCAACTTCCTTATCATCTTGAGATATTCCCTTAATATCATTGAGAAGTTTGTCTTCATGCTCAGTTACCCGTCTTCCATTTTTGTAGAGTTCGGCAGCTAAAGATCTAAGAAGCATGTCAGATTCAGTTCCATTTTCAAAAATACAACGTAAGCGAGCATTTACTTTTCCATTTTCATCAGGCTTTTTTTCTCCGACTTCTGCAACATAAAGCAACACACCTTTTAGTACAAAGAAGTAACCTTTCTCAATTTGTTGTTCATTTTTAAATGGATGAAGTCTTCGTTTGCCTTCGGTTAAATCTGTCTGGCATTGTTTTAAAAGATGCTCAAAACTTTGGAAATCTTTACAAGGTTTTCTACTTGCCACATAATCGGGCATTGTGGTTTCTTTAGGAACATGCTTTAGGTCAAAAATATCCTCTACGTTTGAATCAAGAATCCCTAAAGTATCGTCTTTTAAAATGTCATCCAAGGAATTGATTTCTTTCTTTTCAACTTTAAGCAAGCCGTATTTATCTTCTGCCTCAAGTGCAATCGATTTGCTTTCATCTTCACGAAGGCCTTTGAGGCGGCAATAAAGCATATATTCCAGTATTTCACCTCCTAGTTCAGGCTCACGATTATGCGTTTTGTAGAACTCATTTATTTCTTGAAATGAAGCAACAAGTCTCTCATCTTCATTCTTTGCAGGCGTTGACGCAGGTTTGATATTCAGCAAACCCAAAGGATCATTTTCAAATATTTCTTTTAGCTTCTTTTGCTTATCCATTTGCTTGTACTTTTCTTTTCTGCTCTTTCAAAAAGATCGTAGCTTCTGCCAAGCGTTTTTCAAGTGGGTCATGAGAATAAAAGTTCGGTTCCTTCTTGAATCTTCGATAAAACTCATTGATTTTAGGCCAAAGAATATATGCTTCCTCTAAAGTCATCTGAATGCGTGTTGCCTCAATGGCTTCTTGGATAACTTTAAGAACTGGAACTGTGACGGACTTCGATATGATCTCAAAAGCCTTCTGAAAAGGATTAATTCTATCAATCAAATCAATATGTAAGTCATCAATATTTATAAATTGACCTGCCATGCGAATGAATCGCTTGTCTCCTGTCTCTTTGATTTCGCCATTTTTTATCACAGAATCAACAACTACATACTGTCGTACTTCTTCCACTTCATCTTCAGAAAGTTCTGGATACTTAACTTTAATGATTTTTGGAATTAGTACTTTATTAATTACTTCGGGGTCAACATTACCAGGCATTGCCTTTAGCATATCATCGTTTTGAAGAATCGTTGCTTTCAGGTCATTTAAGTCAGACTCGATTATATCTTTTACCCGTTTGGAACTTGGTTCTTTTAAGCCTCTGATTTTTATCTCGCCCGGCTTAGCTTCATCATCATCCGACAACTTGGTTTTGAACTTAAAGCTCGGAGCTAAAACTTGCTCCATAAGCAAGGATGCGGTGATCGCTTTAAGCATATTATTAACAGCAAGCTTTACCTCATCATCAGCTGCATCTGGTTGTGCGATAAGATTTGTGAATTGTGCGTGAGTCTTGTTGCTACTATCACGTGTAGCACGACCAATGATTTGAATAATTTCTGTTAATGAACCTCTATAGCCCACAGTTAAAGCATGTTCACAATAAGGCCAGTCAAACCCTTCCTTTGCCATTCCTAAAGCAATAATTAAATCCATATCTTCTAACGATTTCATTGTTCGCAAATAATTAATTATGCGATCTCTATCTCTTGGTTCATCTTCTACCAGGTCTGCTATTTTCAACAGCTTTCCATCTGAATAACGCCTGACATGAATAACTCCTGTTTCTGGATCTTGGTTTTCGACACTACCAATAGCATCAATAATAAAATCCACTTCATTGTGCTTATCTTTTGTCGATTCACCTGAGTTAACATTAGGAATGTGTAGAATAGTTTTTTTATCAGTATCTAATATTTCAGAAATAGCAGAAGTATAACGACCTTGATAAAAATGATAACCAATGCCTAATGATTTCAGATAAGTGTAACCATTCAGTTGTTCGTAATAGTTATAAGTTACCTTCGTAAACTTAATTTCATCTTCAGGCAGTAGGATTGAAACGTTATCACCTCTAAAATATGAGCCTGTCATCGCCACAATATGCACATTTGACTTTTTCATTAAAGAACGAAGCAAGTATCCTAATATGCTTTCTGTATCTGCCGAGACATGGTGAAATTCGTCAATAGCCAAAAGTATATTATCGAACTTTTCTTCTTCCAACTCTTCAAAGGCAAAACGCAAAGTAGCATGGGTGCAAATGAGAATTTTTTCATCATTATCCATGAAGTTTTTAAATGCTTGTACTTTGCCATTATCGCTGCCTGGAGTGCAAAGGCTATAAACTGGATTGGGGTCCCAGTCAGCAAAAAATCCTGAAGAAATTAATTTTGTTGGACTGAATGAGCGGCCAATGGATCTTTCAGGAACAGCAACAATCACTTTTTTTAAGCCCTGATTTATTAATTTGTCTAAGGCAATATACATTAAAGCACGGGACTTACCAGAAGCAGGTGGTGCTTTCAACAATAAATATTGAGCGTCTCTTAGTTCATAGGAACGCTCCTGCATTTCTCGCATGCCAAGCTCATTGACCTTTGTACTTTGACCGCTTTGGGCATAAGTAACTTTGACTATATCTGGCATATTATTTTCTCTTTCTTCGAGTTTTATTTTGCTCGGCAAACAAAGTATCTTTGGTTTTCTCATTTGTTATCATTTGCCCATAGAGCTTGAATAAATACTCCAAACGTTCTTCATCACTTTCAAAAGGTTTGCTACGATAACAGCGTTCAACTACTAAGTCCAGTTGACGATGTGCCTCCATCAAACCTTCTGGCATTTTGTTCTGGTCATAGAGTTGAGCTAAGGTTTTTTCGGGGTGCTTTTCACGTTCTTGAAGTACCAAAAAAACATGCATTGAAATTGACTCTTTTTGGGTTTTTGAAAGTTGCAGCAATGGAAAAGTATTGTAACCTAACGCAGAGGAATATCTGATACGTGATTCTAAACTTCCACAGACAGCACGTATCCATGTCATGTGTATTTCGGAGGAGATTATTCCAAATACCCAAGGTTCAGCATTGTATATGGCTTGGGCTGCATCAGATATTACGTAATCGCCATCAAGGAAACCAAATGGTATGTACTTTCTTCTTTCCGAAGAAACTCTTGGTACCATGATCGAATACGAGAGATTAAATCTGACTTCACCAAATCTATGAGGATATTGGGCTGCCAACTGAGTCGCCTTTTTTTTACTTTTTAATCGAAACTCTCGAATTTTATTTATTCTCAAAGCTATTTCGGGAACACCCAAAGCAATTTCTTTTTCAGAATCCTCTATCCACAAACACCACCTTTTACGGCCCTTGATTAATTCAGACGCTCCTATTAACTTCTTTGTATATTTCTCTGCTTCAGGGAATGTTTGTATTAAATTCTTTCTTTCAGAATCACTTAGTATCAAATGGCCGCCATCTACTAATCCACTTCCTCTAAGTATAACTGGGAGATCACTCAAAGGCCTATTTCTTTTAGTAATGATGAAAGTCTTACCAGGTGTTAAATACGGATTAATATTTTCTACACATAATTCAAACCCCTTACTAAAAATCTTTATGGGGGCATTTCTGATATTTCTAATACCAACAATTACGCAAGTCACCCCAGCGTTCTCTTTAGCATTATTTGTCCACTTAAAGGGTTGATGTGCAAAACTAATTTGCAAGTTTTTATTAATAATTAAAGGCCATAGTGAAGCTACTTGTTCACCCTGACATATGGAATTAGTTGTTACAAATGCAAATTGGGCATTTTGATTGATAATATAATTTGCACCCTTTATGAACCAGCAGGCTATATAATCTAAATTTTTATATTTATTATATCCTTTGAAAGCAATAGCCATGTCTTTTTTCTGCTCTTTAGATTGAAGACTATATCCCAAATAAGGCGGATTCCCTAAAATGTAAATTTCATCTCCTTCGTTTATGGGGCAAACTTCTTCCCATGACAATATGGCAGCATTTCCACGGGTAATGTGCCCAGCATCTTTTAATGGCAGTGTAGGATTGGTTTTTCCAAATTCTTTGAAGAACTCCACATTCATTTGATGTTCTGCCAACCAAAGTGAAAGAATAGTTATTTCATGGGCAAAATCGTCCAACTCTATTCCATAAAAACTACCCAAGCTAATATTGGAAAGGGCAAGACTGTTCATAGCCTTAAAGATTTTCATTTCCAGTCTGCGTAGTTCTTTATACGCAATGATCAAAAAGTTGCCAGAGCCACAGGCTGGATCGAATATTTTAATTTTTCTAAGCCTATCGAGAAGTTGGTCCAATTTTTTTGTATTTCCCTTTGCTTTTTCGAACTCTTGATATAATTCATCAAGGAAAAGTGGCCCAATCACTTTCATAATGTTTGGTACAGAGGTATAGTGCATACCTAAACCACCTCTATGTTCAGGGGTTATTACTGCCTGAATCATCGAGCCAAAGATATCTGGATTAATTGCAGACCAGTCTAATTCTCCGCTGTCAATAATCACTTTTCTGGATCGTTTGGTAAAAATTGGAGATTGATACTTATCTCTGAATAACCCACCATTTACATAAGGAAATGTATCTAAATAGGCAGGTATATTTTTACGTTTGTTTTTTTCTGTGTTTAATACTTCAAAAAGTTTATCTAAGTAGATATTAAGGTCGCTACCATCTTCTTGGGTATGTGAACTAATGGCGTTAATAAATTGATTTTTCAGGAAGATATTTGTGTCATCTGAAAAGAAACAAAATAGTAGGCGAGATAGAAAGACATTTAAGCTATGGATGAACTCAGATGATTCATTAGGGTTGTCTTTTTTGATTTCATCGAACAGTTTAGCCATTCTTTCTGCTGCTTTAACATCAGCAGGGTTTTCAATTTGATGTTGTGCTTTCTCCATACCCGCCCATGGCAGGAAAAAGTCGTAGTATTTTGACAGATCATTTATTTCAATGTCAATTGTATCTTGTGTTTTTATATCAACTGCTAATAATGTTTCATAGTTCGTTACAACAACAAACCTGGGGGAATGTCTCAGTAAATTTGAATCATTTCTTAAATTGTCAATCGTTTCATGCAAATCCGCATCTTGGACTACCCTAAAGAGCAGTTTCTTTTTCCAAATAATTTCGTCATTTTTCTTTGATAAGTTTAAATTCCCATTTTTCAGCCTTGCAATTGAAGCTTTGGGCAATCCATAAGAAAGCAATAAATCATAGATAAACGTTTCCTTAGAAAAGGATTGTTTTAGTTTTTGCAGGTTACTCTCTATTTGAGCTATATTCATAAATTCCTATTTTTAATTTTAGAATCATAAGGCGGTGTAAAACATACTTATTTGAAAAATTTAACCATTATTCTTGCATTTAAATTAAATCCTATAATCTCTCAGAAAGGTATTAAATTATAATTTTAATGTTTGTACTCCATTTTTACAAGAATTTTACATAAAAAAGCCATAAGTTATTCTTTTATAAGAGTTTGGATACTCATTCCCTCACATCCCACACTAACCAGCGGAAAATCCTCAAATTCGCCCTGTCTAAATGTAAAAATCCTTTTAAACCTGCTCAAAATACCATCAGGATTCCCAAAGATTTTCCTGCTCATCTTTGCAAACTCTTTAGGCCTCATTTTCCCTATATACCTGCACAAATGAGCCCAGTCAGCCGGGGCAATTCCTTCATCTAATTCAACCCATACAGCAGTTTCTGAGCATGAGGGTTCAGAGAATAAAACACCTTGAGATTTAGTTTGAGTAATCATTTTTGCCGCTCCTTAATAAAAAATATAGTTCTTATTTAAGAGGGCTTAGGAGGCAGATAGTATAAAACCAGAGCTGGGTTCCATCTATAAAGAGCTCAAAGTCAAATAAAAAAACCTCCTTTTGCACTAAATATTTGTCTTGAGAGCAATTCTTATCGGTCGCCCGATTCATCTTTTGGCAGATTCATCTTACTAAAGTCAATTTTACTTTTTTGCCCTCATAAATAAAGGGGCGAAAAAGTAAAATTGCGGTTTTTTCTTTGTCGCATTATGGGTCAATAATTTTGTCAGCAATATTGTTGCCACACATCTATCGGGAACTAACCTTCATAGGCTGTTCATACAGACCATTGAGACATATCTAAATACCAATCGGTCATACATCTATAAAGAGCTCAAAGTCAAATAAAAAAACCTCCTTTTGCACTAAATATTTGTCTTGAGAGCAATTCTTATCGGTCGCCCGATTCATCTTTTGGCAGATTCATCTTACTAAAGTCAATTTTACTTTTTTGCCCTCATAAATAAAGGGGCGAAAAAGTAAAATTGCGGTTTTTTCTTTGTCGCATTATGGGTCAATAATTTTGTCAGCAATATTGTTGCCACACATCTATCGGGAACTAACCTTCATAGGCTGTTCATACAGACCATTGAGACATATCTAAATACCAATCGGTCATACACCCTATAGGAACTCCAATTAATATGGGTTCAGGGGAACCCGCGGACCTGATTGGTAGTCTATATTTTAATGCTTACCGCAATTTAAAATTAACATAATTTTGAATCAAATCTGCTATTTGATTTCCACATGCCCCACATTATCGTAAGCATTTTTCTTGCTACTGCATGTCGGGCATTACTTTTTGTCATTCCATTTTTAATGAAGCTTTCATAATCTTTCCTGAAAATATTATCACCACTTGACATTATAGCACTGGTTGCAGCTCCGATTACCACATTTTTAAGCCGCTTATTTGCATACCAAGTTAGCTGTAATCTGGCGGGCTTATCTCTGCCTTTATTATCCTTTCCACTTGTTTCTCTGATAAGTCCGACTCCACAATATTTCCATAACTTACTTTTGCTTTTGAATCTCCAAGGTATATCCAAATAAGCAAACAATGTAATAGAGCGTACAGTTCCAACTCCCGGCAGTTCACTCCAATATTTTAGTATGTCATATTTTCTCGCAAGTATCTGCATTCTGCGTTTAGCTTCATCTTTCTGTTGGGTTGCCACATCAAGTCCCATCCAAAAAACAGAAAGCCTTCCTGAAAGTTCTTTATTTTCCAAAGAGCTAAGCCAAATTTGTCTCGGTTCAAGATTACGTATTACTTTTGAAGGTATTTTAATACCATATAATCTGGCCTGTGCACGAATTCTATTTATATATCTTGTTGCTTCTACAACTCTGTCATGATAAAGACCGACCCATCGTTTTAATTCAACTTTTTCTTCATCGTCACTATGATAAACATTTCGTAAAAACTTACCACGCAGCAAAGCTGCCAATTTTGACGAATCAATCCTGTCGTCCTTATCACCATCAAACGCTATAAGCTTATTGCGTCTTGGGTCACAAACAATTATTTCATGTACTTTGTCTTTTAGGTTTCGATAAAGCCATCCAGCCATCGGCCCTTCTTCAAATGTTAATAATTTCTTTCCAGAAATATTATTTAGTACCTCACTGATGGCTTTAATGGTTGTTGGCACAGAAAACCTTTGGACTATATTGCCATTGTTTTCTACTGCCAGTTCAGTATTGGTACAGTGAACATCTGCTCCGATAAAATATGTTTTCATGACGCATTCCTTTCAACAAATAATGTCTATCAACATGTTTATCTGCTAAAAGGTACATCAGCTTTATTGCTTCTTTAGAATTGCGTCTCTTTATATCTTCACCCTTTGACTTAAAATTAATATAAGTGTTGTCTAATTTATGTCAAGGGATTTTATGTTTTTTAAGCTTTTGGTGAAATATTAAAAGCTTGAGTTTGAACGTTTATATTGAATTCAAGAAACTTGTCTACAGAGAGAAAAAGGGATGTTAGGGTTTTAAGGTTACAAATTGTTTTTACAGAGCCAGGAAAAATTAAAAAGCTTGATTTTTAGAGTAAAATTTGATATTTTTTAATAATCGATTTATGGGGGTAATCTGCAAAACAATTAAGAAAACTTTTCCATAAAAGTTAGGCACCTTGGATTTACTTCAGGGCGAAGCGATTGACCTCCTCCGTTGCTTCGCCCAATGTTTTTTATGAGCCCAATTCTTCTGCCCTAATGAAAATTCTTCACACAGAGCCACGTGTGCTGTCTGGGGCCAATCTGAAAGAGTCCTCCCACCACCTCTGCATTTCATTTTTATTTTGAGAGATACATCTTTTTAAGATACTTAGCTGTTTTCTTTAATCCTAATTTTGATGCTCTGGCTTGAACTGATTTTAGTTTCCTATTCAATTTTTTAGCAAGCTCTTCTGTGCTTGTATTAGGAAACATTTTCTTTAAAACTTTAATTTCTTCTGTTGAGAATAACCCAGTTACAAGTTTTTTTGCCATAATTGCTCCCTTTTAAAAATAGCATTATCAGTTTATTTAGCCATATCCTTGAGGGCTTTGAAAGCTCGAATCTTGATGACTCTGCGAGCGGGCTTGGCTGCAAAGACCTGTTCCTGCTTGGTGAACGGATTGATGCCCTTACGTTTTGGGGTGGCTGGCTTATTAATGACTACGATCTTTATCAGACCCGATAAAGCAAAGACACCGGGACCTTTCTTACCTACGGCATTCTTGATCTGATCTGCAAGTGCATCGAACACCGATGATACCTGCTTACGGGAAAGCTGCGTAGACTCAGCGATGTTTGATAAAATTTCACTCTTTGTTGCCGGTTTTGTACTCTTTGCCATAATACTACTCCTTAGTCTGGGATATTCCTATATAACTTACTATATTCTTGATCAGCTACACCACTGATCCTAATTTCAGATAGAATATCAAACTATCTTATGAGTTCAAGCTTTTATATTTGTTTGCACCAGTTTTTTAGTTTTCCCCAACCCTAACTTGTTCGCTATTCGCAGAGTGCAGCATCAATTCGGAGTAAGGACACAAACCTACCCCACGCTAACAACCGCCTCCATCGCCTTTGCTGATCCATCTCAGCATAAACTTCGGTAATAAGAGCCAACTTATGTCCCAGGATAATTCTCGCCGTTTCAAGCCCAAACTCTTTACGCAGAAACGTGGCCGCGTTGTGGCGAAGCTGGTGCGGATGCTGTTTAGTCAAGGATGTTTATGATGCCTTCAGCATTTGATTGATCTCGTCAATATCAAATTCTTCCGGATTAAATTCATATCCAAGCCAATCAATAAGTTCCTGCCGCTCTTTTTTATTTCGTCCTCGTAACGTTTGCAGAAACTCTGGATAGCTCCAAGGCCCACCGCAGTCTTCTGGCGGACAGGCACGCTCGCCAGCTAAACACACCGGATATTTCACGCCCCGCTGTGGCTCTTTGATTTCCACCAATTCCACGATGTGCTCCCAGTTGTCGCCAAAATCATACACATAGACAAATCGGTCTTTGGAACGGCCGACTATATCGGTCAATTTGGCCTTCCTTTCATCCAGCATCCCCTCATTGTATGACTCATCGCCAGGATAAGGCATACTGTACTCATTTTCGCCTGCATTGAACGAATGCAAATGGGAATTCGTCCAGCCCATGACATCCTGGATAACACCGTTCAATTTATCCAGCCGAATATTGGAAGGAACTTCGAATTTCCGCCAAATACGGGGCTCAATTTCATTTAACCATACTTCGAGTTGGTAAATTTGGGCTGACTTACCACTTGCTTTGACCATATAGACTCCGATAATTTATTGTTTTGAATATCGCATCCTGTAATTACTTTACACAAAATCAGATTTTTGTCTATACCATACTATCTTACCCTCACCACCGCTTCCATCGCTTTCTGCTGATCCATTTCCGCATATACTTCCGTAATGACCGCTGACCTATGGCCTAGGATTATCCGAGCAGTATCAATCACAAACTCTTTACGCAAAAACGTCGCTGCATTATGCCTCAATTGGTGCCGATGCCAACGATATTGCTTGTACCATACCTTCAACTCGTCTTTTCTTTTTTGATAAGGCGTTTTCGCCATTCTTTTTTTGTTTCGCTTATGAGAGGGGGAGAGCATATTCATACTTATCGCCTTTATTTTGTGTCAAATTTGTGTCAGTTGCTACTGGCTGATTAATAGTTATTGATTTGATTGGTACATGTAAATCACTTGAATTTCGTATTTTGACACAAAAAATGCGGTATAACCCTTTGCCAAACAAGGCCTTAAAAGCAGAAGAAACGATTCTTAATCAGCGGGTCAGAGGTTCGAGTCCTCTATCGCCCATTTTTGACCTTTTGCACCATTTCACAAAATACTGCATTTACTTTTGCTTCTAATATCTTAAGATTTCCTCTTTAACTAATCCGAATCGAGGTATTGACTAAAATACTTTAATCTGCCGTTTTTAAATTCGTAAACCCTGAATGTCGCCTGTTTTCCGAACCATTTCGAGACCGGCGGGCAGACATAAAGCGGAACGTCTCCAAACCAGTCCATCTGGTCTCGGTGAAAATGGCCTGCGATAACGGCATCAACATTATACCTGTTTATAAGTTTACTCCACTTCTTTTCAATTTTCGCCGGCAACGGCTTATGAAAAACATTTGTGTAAAAATCATCACTGGCCGGTATATGCTGAAATACAACAACAGGTTTATCTGCCGCACTCTTTAGCGAATCCTCGAACCATTTGAAAAAATCATCGCTGAAAACATCCGAATCGTTCTTTTTTATATTTGTATAAATGAAAACAAAAACAACACCGTGAATCTCTTCTATATAATTTAATTGCCCGAAATTTTCTATGTAAGTCTTTTTAGTTTCTTTA
Source organism: Planctomycetes bacterium GWF2_41_51 (assembly GCA_001825665.1). GTDB lineage: Bacteria > Planctomycetota > Phycisphaerae > Sedimentisphaerales > UBA12454 > UBA12454. The sequence goes on from MHXZ01000066.1 coordinate 26,231, forward strand.
GAAAAAATGTCATGATTCCCTGCAATGTAGTAAATCGGCGGGTTAAGTTTTGCAAAAAGTTTTTTCGCGGCTTTCAAGGCATTCGCATCGGAAATACTATCATCAAAAACATCTCCGGTATGAACAACAAATTCAATGTCAAATGGAAGTGCGTTGATTTTTTTGATGATTTTTTCGGTTCTTTCGAAATTTTCGCTATCGTCTAAATGCGTATCAGTGATCTGAACAAAATAAAAAGATGAATCTGAAGAGTTGAATTCTTTGGCAAACCCAATACTTACAATCGCAAACAAACACGCAAGAACGAATAAAGTTATTCTTTTCATAGAACGTGCGATTATAAAGAAAATAAGTTTATGGTAAACTTATTTTTGCGCATAAAAAAAGGAGCTGCCTCCTCCTGGCCAGCTCCAGAACCAACGCATATATTTAAACAGGGCTCAAGTTTTATAGGTTTAGCCCTGGCTGCGCTTAAAGGCGGGCCTGTTTTATACTTCTCCTCCTCCAGGAATCGAAGCTCAGCCCACCCTGCAATATAAAGTATCTAATTTAGCAAACTATGTGCCAGAAAATACGTTTCAACTCGGCCGACTGACCTATTCTCACAACCTTATATAAGCATTATACTTAACGTCTTATAAGTGTTTTTCCTTAAACCGTCCTCAGTGATAAACTTTAGCACTGTGTTGCTTTTTCACCACACTCAACTTGTTTACTATACTGGTATTGCCCTTTTTATAGGTGCTAACGTCTGTAGGAGCTAAACTTAATAATAATGTTTCAAAAAAACAACATCGAATACTCATAAAAACATCATTGGAAACATTTTTCAGGAATGGATTTGATTGCAAAATCTCAGTACTCGATTACAATCAATACCGCATGGACGCAAAAGTATTTTTAAAAAGATGGCGTTTTACCTTAATTCTGCTCAGTGCAGTCGCAATCGGAGCATTACTTGGCTATTTTCTCAAAGAAAAGGCTGTAAAACTAAAGCCCCTCGGCGATATTTTTCTTAATTTGCTCTTCACCGCAGTCGTGCCGCTGGTTTTCTTTTCACTTTCCTCCGCTATCGCCGCCGCATCCAACCCTAAAAGGCTCGGCAAAATCGCAGCATCTATGCTCCTCGTTTTCGTCATTACAGGAATTATCTCTTCCTGCCTGATGCTTTTTGCAGTCAAAACCTTCAACCCGGCAAAAGGAATAACCCTGCAATCAAGTCCGCATTCATCTCAAACAGCTAACCTTTCCGAAAAAATCGTCAATACCGTTTCCGTCAACGATTTCTCCGGATTATTAAACCGCAAAAACATTCTTGCGCTAATCGTCTTTTCCGTCTTAACAGGCCTTGCATCCCAGGCCGCAGGCGATAAAGGCGAAAAATTCCGCCAATTCCTCATCAGCGGCGCCGAAGTTATGGCACACCTCATAAAAATCATAATGCTTTATGCTCCAATCGGACTGTCCGCCTATTTTGCGTACATCGTCGGAACCTTCGGCTCGCAAATCTTAGGCTCTTATGCACGAGTAGCCGGATTATACTTCCCTGTCGCACTTCTATATTTCGTAATCGGTTTTTCAATTTACGCTTTTTTGGGTGCTGGCAGAAAAGGCATGAAGGATTTCTGGGCAAATATCTGGCCCCCCGCTTTGACAGCTTTCGGAACTGGCAGCAGCCTTGCGGCACTTCCTGCGAATCTCGTAGCCGCCGAAAAAATCGGCATTCCGCAGGATGTACGTGAAATAGTTCTCCCGCTCGGCGCTTCAATCCACATGGACGGCACATGCCTTGCCGCAATTATGAAAATCGCCGTGCTGTTTACGCTTTACGGCAGAGAGTTCTCAGGTTTTGAAACGCTGGCCGGAGCAGTTGGAGTTGCAATTCTCTGCGGCGTTGTTATGAGCGGAATCCCCGGCGGCGGCTTTCTTGGCGAAGCTTTGATTGTTTCGCTTTATGGTTTCGGCCCAGAGGCTCTGCCGATAATTTCAATGATAGGAACCGTTGTCGATGCACCCGCGACAATGATAAATTCTGCCGGCGACACCGCCGCCGCGATGATTGTCAGCAGATTCACAGCAAAATAATATAATTCGTTTACATCAGATTCTTAACTGTATATTGTTCCAATGTCCGATGGTAATCGTCTGCGATTTGCCTGATAACCGGAGAATCCGCATGCTCTTCTGTTTCAGGTGTAAACGACGCTTTTCTGACAGCATCTAAAATTTCGGAAAGTTTTATATTCTCTGAGTTTGTCGCAGGTGCAAAGCCCGGCGATGGTTCGCTCGTCTTGACCAGAAGTCCTTCCTTGACAAGATGATTCAAAATCTTATCCGTGAAATCCCCCGGCAGCGCAAGATGACTGCTGACAATTTCCCGCGGCACAGGCACGTTCTTATGTTCGAACTTCACGCTTATAAATTTCATTATGTTTATAATCTGAATATCTGTCGCAAGGAAATGATCGTGCCGTCGCGACTTCGCTATTTTCTCAGCCTGTTCGATTGTCGTTAAATTCTGAGTCGTATAAGTAAGCTGCAAACCAAACAGAACTATCAGCCACGTTAGATAAATCCACAAAACGCCAAGCGGAATCAATGCCAGCGTACCATAAATCAAACTGTACGCGCTTTTGGGAATGATTTCCGTTATATAATAACCGAATCCTATTTTCGCCGCCGTCCACACAATTGCCGCAACAAGCGCGCCCCAAAATGCAGCCTTTGCGTTTACCTTCGCGTTGGGCATTAGCATATAAAGCGCAAACAAGCCAATCAGCGCCACCAAAAACGGAACTACCGGCCCGATGTATGTAAAAAAACTTTCGGTGATTGAGAAACTGTATTTGGCATTGACATAAACCGCTACGCCGAATAAAAGCGGGCCAAGAGTCATAAACGCCCAATAATTTGTAACTCGCTGAAGAAAATTCCTGCCGTGGCTTGCGCCCCAGATAATATTAAACGCACCCTCAATATTGATTAAAAGAGCTAAAGCCGCCCATATAATAAATGCGGAACTTATTACTGTAAGGGAACCTTTGTCGAGGTTTTTATAAAAGCTGTCGGTAAACTCTTCGATTTTGTTCGCGATTGTAATTTTTTCTTCTGGACTGTTGGCATCGGCGGGGAATTGAATGTTTTTTATAAAAGCCTGCTCGTAAACAAAATTCCGCAGTTTCCCTCCCATATCCTCGAAAGAGCCAAGAGCGTGAAAAATAAGAAGCATCACAATCGCGAGAGGAACAATCCCCAGAATCGTATTATACGCAAGCACCGCCGCTTCTCGGTCGGCCCTGTTCTTCAATAAAAGCTTAATACACCTCGGCCAAAGTCTTATCTGAAAAATCAGAAAACGCGCAAACCTGCCGAGATTTCCCTCTGAATGAGAAAACAATTTTTCAAACATATCGACCTACCTACTAATTACTATTTGAATATATCTTTGAGCCCCTTCTCAAGCTGTTTCTGGATTTCCTGCTGAAACTGATCCTGCAGCAGCGCACCCATATCTATTTCAGGTTTGTCAACAGTACCTTTCAGCGGAAGCTTTACTCGCTGATTATTTCGTTCCCACGGAAGAGTAACTGTCATCTTCATCGTTTTATCAAGTCCGATTCGCCCGCTGAAGTTTATCGCCTTATCATCGAGATTCATCTGCATATCGTCATAACTCAGTATTCCGTTCTCCAGCACAAAACGTGTCGGCTGAACGGTTATAAGCGGATTAGACGAAGAACCGGTAAGTTGTATAAGTTGTCCTAAAAGCGACGAGCCGCCAAGACGCATATCGTTTATTGCAAGTGTACCGATCATGCCGATGTCATTTTGATATCCTGACTCCAGCGGAAATGCCATTTTTTCACAATCGAAATTTAGTGTCCCGCTTACGTTAAGAGCGTTTGCAAAAAGTGGATTTACATGTTTAAGGAGAGTATCGGTTGTTTCACGGTCTATCTGGATCGAGTCCAGTATTTTCATTGGCTTAGGCATCCGCATCATCGATGGTGTGCCTCTGAAATTTGCGTCAGCCGCGTAATTCAGTTTGCCTTGGTTAACCGTCGTTGTAAACGGAGCAATGCTCATCAGCCCCTTATTGATATTTACGTTGAAATCTGTTTTGCCGAGATTCAGGCCCATATATTCCGCGCTGTCAAATCCGAAAGTTGCCTTTGCGTTGAGATTCGATTTAAGTAATGCAGGCTGCTGTTTCGGATATGTCGATGAAAACCAGAATGTGTCGCTTCTCGTACCCTGAGCAGAAAGCCCTGCCGGCAGGAACGGAGATATCATCGAGCTTACCGCCGCAAGATTATAATCTGCTTTTATATTTCCTTCTGTTTTTATATTTTGTCCCGTCTGCGCGTTTGTCAGATTGCCCGTGAGTTTTATCTGCGGACTTGTCAGCGAAAGTTTTTCAATATTATATATGCTGTTTGCAGTATCAAACCTCCCATTGAACGCCAGATTCATAAACTCCTGCGTAAATGGTTTTTGACCGGGATAAGTAAGAGCAAAATTTTTCACTGCAATCTGCCTGGTCGCCGCGTCTATTACTTTATCTTTAATAGCCAGCGAGATATCGCCCTGTGCCGTTCCTGACATTTGTGCCTGCGGGTCAAACGTGGTGAACGTCCGCAGATAATTCAGCGACTTCGCAAGGTCAATCGCCATGTCGGCATTAATCTTAGTTTGGCCATTCGGCTGCTCTGAAAGAGGAATCATAGAATCACGAAGATTTATCTTGCCCGGTGCCGCCGTAATATCTGCCGATCGTATTGTAAGCTGCTTTATATTAAAATCTGATGTAAAATCATATTTGACGCTCGATGAAGGCTCTGAAATCTCCTTGCCGTCAGGAAATACGACAACAACATTAGTCATATTACCTGTTCCGGTACTGCTCAGAATGCCTTTACTGAATGCCGCTTTGCCCGCAAGATTCGCGTCGCCCGAAAGCTGCGGCTTAATGTCGATAAATTGCCCCACATCGCTTTGCATCTTCGCAAGGTCAAGCTGTGCCTGATAATTCATATTGTCAGTTGAGCCGGAAATATTTGCTTTTGCGAAAGCTGAATCGAGCGCAAGTTTTTCAACCATAATTTTGTTCTGCAGCGAAGTGATTCTCGCGTCAAGTTCAACTGGTTTCGAAAGTACAATTTTTTTGATGGGAAATTTACCTTCGAGCGCCCAAAGTTTGACTTTGCCCGTCAACGTTCTTTGCCCTTCTTTGGCTTGAGTATCGATATTTCCGCTCAGCCTGCCGTAATTAATATCGAAATCTTCTTTGAACCCAGCTATGGATTTTATCTGCTTGAAAGTTTTCGCGACATCGCAATCGAATTCAGCCTGCAAAGAGTCCGCCGAATCAGCCGCTAAAAAATCTTCCCAGCTTCGCATCGTCTTTGGGACCGTTCCTTTTGCGTTCGCCGTTAAACCGTCCGTCTCGATATTAAAGCTGTCGATGTTCACCGATTTCACGGTTGTATTCAGCTTGACATCCGATTGCAGCTTGGATGTCTGTATCCGGTCGCCTTTAAGAAAATCTCCCGAAACATTAATATCGTTCGCGTTGACTTTCCCCTGAAGATTTTCAAACTGCCCTTTCTGAACCGTTGCGTCAATCGCGGCATTGACTCTGCCCGAAGCCGCCATATTTACATCCATAATTTTAAACAGCGGTCCCAGTGTCGAAAGGTCAAGATCTGTAACATCCAGTTTTATCTGCCCGCTCGTTTCCGCGAAAGACCATTCATCCGATGTTTTCACAATCCCCATCGAATTGATTTGCGATATTTCATTCTCCGATGCCACCGCCAGAGAAACATCGAAACTGCTCTCCTTACCCAGCGGCCGAATCGCAAGCGTGCTGTTGATATTCTTCAACTCCACAGTCCTTACAATATTTGCCGCGTCCGGAGCGGTAATTTTGACATCACCGTCTTTGACTTTCAAATCTATATTCGAAATTGCCATCAATGCATCAGATGGCTGTTTATCCTCTTTCTTTTCCTTTTCTTTTTCCTCCTGCTCTTTTATTTCCGCGCACTGCCCGCTGATATCAACCGAAACTCTCGGCTGGTCGATAACCGCTTCGTCAATCGCGACCCTGCCCGCAAGAAGCGAAAGATACCTCGGCCTCGCCGAAACTTCTTTTGCGGTTACTTTCGTGCATCCTGCGTTATCTGAATAATCAAGCAGCCCGACCTTTATCCCGGCAAACCATCCCATCGATAGCGTGTCGATTTTCAGATTTCCATCCACCGCCTTGTTTACTTTCGAAAGAATCATATTCTTGCCGCTGTCAGATGAAAGATAAATGGGAATTGCGAAAAAAGGTATGAGTAAAAACAAAAGGATGAAGATAATCATCCATACAATAACTTTTTTCAGTGAAATCCTGGAACGATGTTCCTGTTCGTTACTTTCGGTTTGCATAAAAAAACCTCACATAAAAAAACAAATATCAAGCATCCAGTTGCGCTTAACACATCCGAACTTAGATGATTAGTCTTTTAGTATTTCGTCCGATTTGGCTTTAACCAATTTTTCGATTTTATCGGTATAAAGTTTTGTCAAATCGTCCATTTCTTTTTTGCCGCGGTCGCGGTCATCTTCTGTGACGGTTTTTGCCTTTTCCTCATCGTCTAATTTTTTATTCGCGTCTCTTCTGATATTTCGAATACTTATTTTTGCCTGTTCGCCGAACTGTTTTACCTGTGCAACAATATGCTTCCTGCGTTCGCCCGAAAGCGGCGGAACACTTAGCCTGATTACTTTGCCGTCGCTTATCGGAGCAATCGAAAGGTCGCTGTTCTTAATCGCTTTTTCAATTTCCTTAATCGAACCGATATCGAAAGGCTTAATCATAATCAAATCCGCCTGCGGCGTCGAAAGTGTCGCAAGCTGACGCATAGGTGTCGGCGTCCCGTAGTAGTCAACCCTCAGATTCTCGACAAGACCCGTTGACGCCCTGCCCGTCCGGACGGATTTAAACTCGCTCCCGAGATGCTCCATCACCTTTTCCATCATATTTTTATGTTCGTTTACAATGTTTTGCGTCGTCATAATCCGCTCCTGTCAATTTAAGAAATAATCGTCCCTATCTTTTCTCCGTGAAGAGCTTTTGTTACATTACCTTTCTGGAAAATATTTAGAACAATAATCGGTATCTTACTCTCACTGCACAAACTTATCGCAGAATGATCCATCACTTTGAGATTTTCTTTAAAAACATCCTGGTAGGACAATTTATCAAGCAAAACAGCGTCTGGATTTTTTTTCGGGTCATCATTATAAACCCCGTCAACCTTCGTGCCCTTGATAAGCAGATTCACATCAAGTTCAGATGCCCTAAGAGCCGCGCACGTATCAGTTGAAAAGAATGGATTGCCCGTCCCGCCCGCAAGAATCGCGATAGTATCATGCTCAAGATATTTAATCGCTTTTCTTCTGATAAATGGTTCGCATATCGCCGAAATCTCAATCGCGCTCAATACGCGTGTCGGCTGATTCATCTTTTCAAGTGTTTCCTGCAGCGCGCATGCGTTTATTACCGTCGCCAGCATCCCCATATAATCCGCCGTATGACGCGGGATATGACTTGCCTTGCTGAACGTTTCGCCTCGAAGAAAATTACCTCCGCCAACAACAATCGCGATTTGCGTTCCAAGTTTTTTGATTTGTATTATGCGCTCGGCTATAGATTCAAGCTGCTCTCCGTCAATTCCAAAACCTCCGGTTTTACAGAAGCTCTCGCCGCTTAATTTCAGTAACACACGTTTATATTTAAGTTCACTCATTTGCTGTTATCCATCAATCCAAAGATACTTAAAACCCTACGTTTTCAGGACCCATAAAAAAAGCACCGTTTCAGACGGTGCTTTATTATATTACCCGATTGCGAATCGGACAAATGTTTTTATTTTTGCCGTGCCCCCGGCCGTTTTCGCCGTATCGGCCAGAATCTTCTCTACCGAAACTTTCTCATCCTTAACAAAGCCTTGCGACAGCAGACAATTTTCAGCAAAAAACTTATTCATTTTGCCGTCAACGATTTTATCGATGATATTCGCCGGTTTATCCTTTACCTGGTCAGCGGCAATCGCCCTTTCACGTTCGACAACATCAGCCGCGATACCCGATTTATCGAGTGAAAGCGGATTAACAGCCGCTACGTGCATTGCGATATCTTTGCCTATCGTCTGGAATTGAGCATTATCGGCAACTGCCTGTGTGCTTGTTTCAAACTGAACCATTACGCCGATTTTGCCGTTGAAATGTACGTATGTCGCGATATGTCCCGGCCCCTGAAGTTTTAATTTGGCGTAATTGCCGACTTCAGTCTTTTCACCGGTCTTGCTGACACTTTCAGTTATGATATCTACAAGTTTTTTACCGCCTTTTTCAGTGTTAAGCAGGCTTTCAGCTCCGCTTTCCGCTTTGCATTCTGCCAAATATCCGACAATAATATCAGCCGTCGCCAGAAACGTATCGCTCTTGGATACGAAATCTGTCTCACAGCAAAGTGTCGCCATCGCAGCTTCTTTTCCATCCGGGGAAGAAAAGCTGATAATTTTACCTTCTGTCGTTTCCCTGTCAGCTCTTTTAGCGAGAGTTGCAAGGCCTTTTTTCCTTAATGATGTCATCGCCTCTTCGAGGTTGCCGTTGCATTCCTCAAGAGCCTTCTTGCAATCCATCATACCCTGCCCGCTCATCTTGCGAAGCTTTACTACTGTTGCAGCATCAATCTCTGCCATCTATATAACTCCAAATAATCAATTTTTAAGTTAACCATTCTCCAATAACCAAATTTTGAAATTTGTACCTTGGTTATTGGTTATTATTTTGCTTAAGCTTCCGACGTCTCTGCTTTTTCCTCAGCGCCCTCAGCTCCGCCTTCATCGGCTCTTGTCAATGAACGTCTGCGAACTTTCGGCTTACGATCGTCATCTCTGCTGAACGCTCTCTGCATTGTCTTGGCTTCTGCAACTGCCGGAATAAGCTCATTGATAATCAGGCCGATTCCTTTAACTGAATCGTCATTTGCCGGAATTGGAATGTCAACCAAATCAGGGTCTGAATCCGTATCGATAATGCCAATCGTAGGAACGCCCATCTTTTTCGCTTCACGAAGCGCCAGAACTTCTCTTCTGACGTCAACTACGAAGATAACGCCCGGTATCTGGTTCATTTTGCGAATACCCTCAAGATTTGATTTCATCTTGCGAAGTTCGCGTTTAAGAGTCGAAGCGCGTTTCTTGCTTTCCGATTCGATTGAACCGTCATTTGCCATCGCTTCAAGCTCGTCGAGTCTGCGAATTCTCGAATTTATCGTTCTGAAATTTGTCAGTGTGCCGCCCAGCCAGCGGTTAATAACATAATGCATTCCGGTTGCCTCGGCTGCGGCCTTAACAGCTTTTTGAGCCTGTCTCTTGGTTCCGACAAAAACTACGTCTTTACCGGATGAGACTATATCCTTGAGCAGCTTCTGGGCAAGAATTACACCCTTAAGCGTCTCACGAACGTTAATAATATGAACCATACCTCTGCGTGAATAAACATAAGGTTTGGTTTTGGGATTCCATCTGCTGACGGTATGTCCAAAATGCACACCGGCACTAATCAAATTACGAGCCAGATCATTTGCCACTAAATAGGCCTCCAAAAAATCATTAAATCTTTATTTTTTTATGCAAAATCCCTATTCTCTTCTTTGCGCAGGAATAGAGAACAGAACAATTTACTGTAAGCCTTTACCGCTGTCAAGCTATTTTGTTCACTATTCCCCTTTTAAAAAGGAGCTTAAAGTTATTTCCTCTTTAGCAGTCAGAGCCTGTCTTTGAGTAATTGGGGACACCCGGCGACTTGTTAATTTGCTTAGCATCTCCTGACAAAGATCCCCGAATTAATTAGAAAATTTTGGAGGGGGTGCGGCGAACCTAATTAACGATTTTTATATTGACCTCTTCTCAGATCTCAAATATAATCCAACTGCTGTTAAATAAACAGGTTAGGATAGTTGATGGAAAATGGATTACCCGAAAACGATCGCCGCCGCGATGGGGACGATGCTCTTGTATTACGGGCAGCCGCTGACAGCAACGCATTTCTGCTCCTCTATGATATCTACTATGAAAAAATATTCCGATATGTCCTTGTCAGGCTTAGACTTAAGCAAATTTCCGAAGATGTAACAAGCCGCGTTTTCATTCAGGCCTCAGCCAATATCCGCCGTTTCAAAGGCACTACAAGACGCCAGTTTGTCCAGTGGCTTTGCAATATCGCAGAAGCTCAAATCAAAAATTACCTGAAAACAAATCCTCTGCAAACCATTGAACCGCAGGAAGTTACGGACATCGACCCCGGCCATAAAGAAAAATTGAAATCCAAAATTCTATCCGCCTATAACACTGGAAAATCGCAAAAAGCGGTATATTATTTCACTGCGGCCGCAATTGTAATTGCTTTTATAATAATGATTTACAGCTTATCCGGCAAAAAAATAGATATCCCGAAAATTACAAAAAAAACAGTTCCAAAAATCGAGACTGATAAACCCGCAAGGATAATTCGCTTAATCCCTACCCAGCAAGAACTTACGGAAAGCGAAGAGGAAGAAACCGAGCAAATCGAATTAATCACAATCGGCGGAATTGTAAAAGATCAGAATTCGCAACCCATACAAAATGCTGCCGTTAAAATAGTTACTGCTTTTGAAACCAAAACATTCAAAACTGACGCCAATGGCTTATGGATTTGGCACGATTTTGACCTGCAAGATATTAACAGCATTGAACTTATGGCAACTCATCATGGTTACGTTACACCCGAAAGATTCCAAAAAGCAAATTTAAATCAGCTCAAGACTTTGAAGTTTGAATCTGTTTTGGAAAAAGGTATTTCAATTTTAGGCCATGTCGTCGATTGGCAGCAACATTCTTTGCCTGCTACAGTTACGAAAGGCCCCTTCCCGACAAGCGGCGCAGATATTGCCAAATGCGATGCCAATGGAATGTTCAAATTCGCCAAAGCAGAGGAAGGAATCGTGATTCTAACCGCTCAATGCGAACACGCCGCACCAGCCATAGTCCCTATCGAAGTTAACCCCTTTATGGAACCAGTACTTATAACCCTTCAACCGCCAAATACAATCATAGGCCATATTGTCGATATCAATGGAATGCCCGTTGAAGGCGCTTCCATCAGCGTTTCTTCCTGGCAAGGGGTTGAAAGTTTGAAATTTTCGACTAAAACCGATGCCGATGGTTATTTTCAATGGAACAGCGCTCCTGCCGACAGCGTCATGTTTAACATTGCCCACAAAGGACTTATGAGCATTCGCAGCTACGCAATGCAAACCGGAATCGACTACAAAATACCAATGATGAACCCATTCAAAATCAAAGGCAAAATCATTAGCGGCTCGCCGGATGTTCCAATAGTAAACTTCATAGCTACAGTGGGTTACGTCTTTGAAAAGGAAAACATCACCTGGCAGGACGCCAATTCCGTAATTTTCACTGGCGATAAATACGAACTGAGCATAACAGAACCGGTTGAGTTCAAAATAAAACTGCAATCTGAAGGCTTCCAAACCCTTGAATCGCCAATATTTAGCCCATTATCGGGTTCTATGGATTACGACTTCGTTATGCACCCTGAGTACTAAACGATTTCAAACAATCACACAATGAATCGATCTGCTCTTTTGTATGCTCGCTTTGAAGTGAAATTCTCAGTCTCGATGTCCCCGGCGCAACTGTCGGCGGCCTAATCGCAACCACAAAAAACCCCTTATCAAATAACGACTTAGAAATCTCAAGCGTTCTTTTATTATCGCCAATAATCACTGGAACAATCTGGCTGGCACTCTCGGCAGTATCGAAATTGAGAGCTTTAAGTTTAGCTCTTAAATAATCGCTGTTTTCCTTCAATCGTTTTCTTTTGTCATTGGCATTTTTGATTATTTCAAGCGCACAAACAGCCGCCGCGGAATTTGCCGGCAGAGGCGCCGTTGTGTAAATAAAGGGTCTGGCTTTATTTACAAGAAAATCAATCACGCACTTGTCGGATACTACAAACCCGCCCGAACATCCCGCCGATTTGCTCAATGTCGCGACAACAATGTCTATTTCATTCAAAATTCCAAGCTCTTCTGCCAGCCCTGCGCCGGTTTCGCCGAAACATCCAAACGCATGTGCTTCATCCACAATAAGATACGCGTTATATTTCTTTTTCAATTCGACAAGTTTTTTCAAATCCGCAAAATCCCCATCCATCGAAAATACGCTTTCGGTAACTATGAATTTTCGATTAAAATCGCTTGAGGCGAGGAATTTTTCAATTTTGTCGAATTGCGTTCGATGATAAGTCCTGAACTGGGCGTCACTTCCTTTCGCCGCATCGATAATCGAGGCATGGTCGATTTTATCGAGAAGGATCAAGTCGCCTTTTTGCGGAATCGACTGCAATACAGCAAGATTAGCCATATAACCGCTTGGAAAAACAAGAGCCGATTCCTTTTGAAATAAGTCAGCTAATCGCTTTTCTAATTCTATATGCGGTTCAAGCGACCCGCTGATCAATCTTGAAGCTGCCGACCCAAAACCAAAATTTTCCATCGCGGTTTTTGCCGCTTCAATGAGCCGTTTATCTTGCGCTAAATTTAAATAATTATTGCTGCAAAATAAAATTTTCACTTTTTTTTCAATACGAATTGACGTATCAGATACTGAATCAATTGTAAAAGGCTTGCGCAATAAATCGTTTTGTTCAAGTTGGTTAAGCAGATTTTTTATAAAATCAAAGTTCATTTAAATTTTTTCTGATTGGAAAAACATCGATTTCCCCGATATTATATGATATGCAACTATAAGACAATGAATTTTGGGTATTATTATGGGAATTTACGACAGAGAATATTACAAGCCGGACGACGAAGCATCAGGTGGAATGCCGCGTATGCACATGCGATTTCCGCAAATAACGCCTGTGGTCAAAAAACTGCTGATTATCAACATCGGCATATATATAATGTGCATCCTCGTAAAACCTTTCGCTAATTTTGTTTACGAATGGTTCAGCGTAGATACCTTTTCTATATTCAAATCCTTGCAGGTCTGGAGATTAATAGGTTATCAATTTCTGCACGACCTTTCTTCGCCATGGCATTTAATTATGAACATGATAGGTTTGTATTTCCTTGGGCCGACGCTGGAAAAGGCCTGGCAAAGTAAAAAATTCCTGACATTCTATCTCTTATGCGGAGCGGCAGGCGGAATTTTTTATATCCTCCTTTCGCATCTTGGAGTTACGGATAAAGGTTTTTTAATCGGCGCATCCGGCGCAATACTTGGTATGCTGGCAGCATGTGCAATTCTTTTCCCGCACTTTGTTGTATTCATATTCTTCTTCCCTGTTCCAATCCGAATCGCTTCAATAATCTTAATTTTTCTCTATGTCGTAAATATTTTCACAAGAGGCGCTAACGCCGGCGGAGACGTCGCACATTTAGCCGGAATGGCCGCAGGCGCGGCTTACGTCTTTCTTTGGCCCAGATTAAGAATTAAATATAAAAATCGATTCCAAACGATGAACTGGGAAAAAAAATTTAAGACGTACAACGAGCTGCAAAAAGAAGTCGATAGAATCTTAATAAAAGTCAATCAGCAAGGCATCGCAAGCCTGACAAAAAAAGAGAAAAAAACTCTCGAAGAAGCCACAAAACTTGAACAAATGAAAAGCAAGTTTTAACTGGTTTTATTATAGGTGGGATAATCCATAAGCCCCCACTTTTAGTGGGGGTTCGTAAAAATTATTTGGGGGTTCGTAAAAAACTTTCGTGAATGGTCTGACATGTCCGATTGCTTTCTCGAGCCGCAGCGAGATCCCTTTGGGATGTGTCCTGCGTTTTTTCCTCCTTGTTTTTCCCATAAATCATAGTATAATGTATCCAATTCAATTCTTTAAACAAGGAGTGTTACAATGAAAGCTGATTTTTCAAAACCGTACCAAACTGTCATTGCTAAGCGCAGGAGTTTACCCGTGCGAAGGCAGGGATGGCAATCTTAATCCTCATGCTATGACGACCGCAATACTATCAAGCTAAATCAGGGAATAATAAAAAAATTGAGAAAAATAAATTAGTTTAAAATGCATTTGAATGAAAATTGAAATATAAATTTAAAGGTTCATCATATGAATACTATTGAAAATTTAAAACTTCATTTTAAATGGACTATTGGTCTTGGATGTATAATTTTAATTTCGATTGTTACATTTTGGTTAGGTGGAAAAGGAAATGAAATTGTAAGCTATGTAAGCTTTGCAAGTGCATTAATTTCTATTGTTTTGGCTTTAGTTGCTATATTTTACTCCTTCATCCAAACTATAAATTCGCAAAAAAATTTGGGAGAAATGCAGAGTCTAATTACTCAGGCATCTAAGATCATGTCCGAAAAAGCAGATACAATGGTTCTTTACACCGCACATATTGCAAATCTTACACAAAATATGGCACGCAATTCTACTCAACCACCTCTCCCTACAAAACACCAATTTAAATTTTATGCAGCAACTTGTTCACACATAGGAATATTAGCTCTATATTGTTTGGCTAAAACTGCTTCAAAGAAGAAGCCAATGTCATTATTAAAGATAATAGAGCTTTTGGCAAATGGCAATACAAATGCTCGAGATTATTATTATTACAGTATGGGTGTATTAATAGGTTTCAGTTGTTTTATGGAACAAGGTGTCACAAATATTAATATCGATTCGCAATTATTAACAACTGATCTCGAATTTGAAAATTATATAAGAGCTGACATAAATAGAAGAATATCTGACCCTTTAATTGAAGTGCAAATCAAGGATACGCTTAATAATTGCTTAAAGCAAATTGATGCTTATTTTGGAAGTTTATAATGGAAAACAGCAAAACCGTTATTCGACCAACTGAAAACATCGGTTTCATTTTAATTTTAATCGCAATATTATTTTACTTTTTCATAATGCCTGATATTGTACCGCAAGAAGTAACTAGCTATCCCGCTCAAAAACTTGAAAATGGAAAGTTATTACCACTGAATAAAACGGTGTATAAAGTGAATCCTTTTATGCAAACCATTATTTATTGGATGCCGGGTATTGCAGAAACACCTTCAAAGCTTGTAAACTGTATAATTAAGGATAGAAAGAATTGGATAGGATATTACTCAGATGGTTCTGGTCTTGTAGAAATGAGAAAAGGTAAATTAGTACCTAATAACGTACCTAATGATTATATTTACATAAACCGTTTTCATTGGTGGATGTTAAGCTTAAAAAATCAATAAATTGGGGTCATCTATTTTTTAAAAAATCAATCGGTCGTTTAGCCCCCGCACCCGTGGCGGGGGACATATTGAATTAATTAGGGACCCACCTATTTTTTAAAAACGAAAAATTAGTTTAAATAAAATATTGCCAATCAATAAAACTTTCCGCGCAGCGGTTCCCCGTTCATTTTGAACATTATATTTTTGTAAATTAGATTTTATTTAGAGATTCGAGCTTAGTGCTTAGGATTTAACCTTCTGCCTTCTACATTCAGAGTTCTATGTTCTGCACTTTCTCGAAAGGCATCCTGTGGACAGCCCACGCGGTTTGTCATTATTGCTTTAAGACAAACCCTGTAAGGGCAATAATTTCAAAAAACTAAATCTCGACAAAGCCTTGCCCTGAGCGCAGCCGAATGGGTTGCTCAAGTAGAGTTTATTTTTGAAATTTTTTGGCTTGATTCATCAAGCCTGTCTTAAAGCAATCTCTGTGGTCTCTGCTGTAGCGAAGCGAAAGTCCTCGAATCTTTAGGATTTTTGCTCCTTGAAATCAAAAATCAGAGAGGATATGCTCTGGCTAAATAATCTTCGTGTAGTATTCGTGTTCATTCGTGGTTAAAAATACTATTAAAGACCCTGAACCTCTATAGAAATGCTTCATTTTCGTTCACTTTTTTCCGCTTTTTGCACACTTTTTTTGTAAAATTCCGCGCCAATCCGCGCAATCCGTGGTTAAATTGTTCATTTTTATCAAATTCGTTATAATTACTTGTTTTTCAGGCAGTTATGTTTTGTGATTCGCTCATAAGTCCTTTATTTACGTAGAAAATGGAAGCAGAAAGAAGTGATATTTTTCTGAGACAAAAACCCCGTTTTTAGCTCAAAAACAAAGGTGAAAACTTGCGCAGTCTTGTGCCCTTGTGCGGCGCAGAATTTACAATTCTGCGCAAGTTAATTGTTTGAACTTATTAGTTCCAATCGATTTTTTCCGGGCTGTCTAATAATTCCTCAAGATGTTTCTCTACCTGCTCTGCTTTTTCATCCTTTATGGTTTCAAGTTCGGTCTGGCTCGCATTTACGATCTTTTGAAGTTCCTCAAGTCTTTTCTTAAGGTCTTCATATCTGAGCTGCTTTTTCTGGACAATCAAATCGAATCTTTGTTCGAGCACATCTTTTAATTGCTCCGTTAATTCTTGTTTTTGAGCTTCATCTTTTGCATTTTTAATCTGTTCGAGCAGTTGATTTCTCTGCTGTTTAAGAACCATATCTTTTTTCAATACCTCGGCGAGAGCGGGATTCGATTCCTGTGCATCCATAATCGCCTTGTAATTCCGCATTTCGAACATCATTCTTCTGGTATATGCACGAAGATCCGTTTCTTTGAGAGCTTTTAATTCTTTTGCCTTATTAGGGTCGTTTTGTTCGAGCCAGGTCATTAGTTCGTTTTCCTTTTCCCGAATTTGCTGACGAAAACCTTCTTTTGGCATATCCTTTTGCCTTCTATGTTCTCTCATACCGCGATTGCGTTCAACATCAGGGCCGTCTGTTTCGCCATCAGGCATAGGTTCTGTTATCTCCTGTCCCGGAGGCGGCACAGGCTGGCGCGGCTGCCGAGGCTCGGATGGAGCATCCTGAGCAATTACCAAAACAGCGGTTAGAAGAATCAACGGCAAAACGAATTTTATTAATGATTTCATTTTTTACCCTTTCCAAAAAGAACTATCGATTTCATAAAAATCTGCTTCAGCATTAGTAATAGTGTCAGACAAAAAACTGCTTGAAGTATTATCTTCATTAAGGCGAAGAGCGTACAATTCGCTGCTTAGAAGTTCAATTTCCTTTTCAAGTGCAGCAATATTGTCGTCCACCTGCGTCAAAGAAATTTGAGCGGTTGGCTGTGATGGTTTTGTTTCTTTGGATTCATACATGAAAAATACAGAAATAAGTATTACAGCGGCAGTTGTTATCACAGTTTTGAAAATTAATACAGGAATACTCGCACGTTTTTTTCTGAGACTGATTTTTCTTTTTATTTCATCAACCAATGCAGGCGAAGGCTCGGGCGCGGGAAATTTTTCAAATATCCTGTCGATTTCAGTCATATCAAAATTTTCATTTTTATTTTCAATCATTTGATTGTTCCATTAATTCTTTGAGCTTTTTTAAGCCTCGATGCACTTTTGAAAGCACTGTGCCTACAGGCTCATTTCTCATTTTCGCAAGCTGCTCAAAACTCAACTGTGAATAATACCGCAAAGTAAGGATTTCAGCCGTTTGCTCGTCAAGTTTGCGCAAGTTTTTTGTCAGCTTATCCGTCATATAATCGCCTGTTTTTTCAGGCTCGGTTTCATCCTTAAAATCCCGCTGAAAAGAATCTAACATCTTTGCACGGCGTTTTTTAGCTCGTAGCGAGTCCACAAATAAATTCGATGCCATTTTGAAAACCCAGGCATTGAAAGTTTCAGGACGACATGCGCCAATTTTCTCATACATTTTTAAAAACAGCTCGCCAACCAAATCGTTGGCATCTTCTCTATTGCAGGTCAATCTGTAAAAATAGCCGTACAAACGCCCGGAATAGAGGTCAACAAGTTTTGAAAAAGCATCTTTGTCGCCCTTTCGGGCTGCACGAACTATTTCTATGATCTGCTCAAGCGGCGCCATTTTCCAACTTTTTCAATAATATAGACGGTTTATGATTAGTATATATTGCATACTTCGTCAAAAAAAGTAGAGATTAATCAATGATTAAATTAAGGCTTTTTGAAGGTGAAGTTATCGGGCTTCATTTTAGCGAAAAGTATAATAAGGCCTAAATTTACAATGATAAGCATAATGCTTAAATTTTGTGAGATAGTCAAACCATCGGCCTGGATGGGGTTATCGTCTCTTAAAAATTCAATGAAGAAACGCATTGTGCCGTAAATAACGAACATCAACGAAAATGTTATGCCCGGTCGGAAAAGAAACGGGAGTTTTTTGCCCTGCTGTTGAATTTTGATTCCTCTTTGACGATGGAAGAATAGAATTACGCAGCCTGTAAACGCGAGCAGTGATTCGTAAATTTGTGTTGGGACTACAGGCAGACAGCGGTAAGGTCCGTCTTTTGCGACTTCAAATTTTTGCTGAGGAGTTAATGATTCATAAGATTTCAAATAGTAGCCACCGTCTATTACATCAAAATAATCTGCCGGCAATTCAATATATGGTTCGTGACGATGACGGTCAATATCAGGTCTAATCTGGCTTTCATAGGAAAGTGAAGCATAAGGAAAACGAACAGAAACAGGACTTTCTGTTGGACGTCCGAAGCAGCAACCGTTCATAAAACAACCAAGTCTTCCGAATGCAAGCGCAAGCATCAAACCAATTCCAAGAATGTCGAGATATCTGCGGACAGGGAGTTTTTTTACTAACAGATAGCCGACAATGATAAAAATCGCGAGCAGAACGCCGCCGAGCAGTTCAAGGCCGCCTTTCCAGACTGCGAAAATTTCCGTGAATGGTTTTCCGCTAAACTGAGGCCAATAATGAATGACATAAAAAATCCTGGCGCCAACAACGCCTGCGATAAGTGAATAAAGTGCTGCCGATGTGATATGTTCGGAATGGTCGCCGAGGTCGCGGGAAAGTCTGCGAATGACATATATCGCTGAAATAAAACCACAGACCATCAGAAAACCGTAACTCTTGACGGTCAGGTCAGTGAACGGAATTCGAAAAAGTTCCGGGTGCAAACGAATCCTTATATGATTTCTTTAATGCCGTTTCTCTCTGTGGCAACGATTACTTTGGGCTTGAAGCTTTTGGCCTCATCGGGAGTCATCAAGGCGAACCCCATAATAATTACAATGTCGCCTTTTTTCATAAGATGCGCAGCGGCGCCAAGAATCGAAATTTTTCCGGAGCCTGCTTCTTCGGGCACGACATAAGTTTCGAGCCGATTGCCGTTTGTTACATCGGCGACAAGAACGGTTTCATAAGGCAATATTCCGACAGCTTCCATCAACTTCGAATCGATGCCAATACTGCCGGGATAATCAATGAGCGAATCAGTTACTGTCGCTCTGTGAATTTTGCTTTTTAAAAGTTTTAACATCATTATTTATACCTATCTAAAATATGTGAAAGGCGATATTTTAATCATAGATTACTTAACATCAAGCAGAATATTATCAATTAATCGAGCCGGGCCTAATTTTACGGCCAAAGCAATCAGGACTTTTCCTTTTACTTCATCAATTTCATCGAGAGTATCTGCATTGACGATACTTATGTAATCTATAGCAATTTGACTGCTTATGTTCAGAATTTTTTTTATCTGCTCCTTCAGAAAATCGCTTTTACGTTCGCCAGCTTTGATAAATATCTCGGCTTCCTGCAATGCGGCATATAATAATGGAGCGTCTTTTCTTTGTTCTGCATTGAGATATTTGTTTCGGCTGCTCATCGCAAGGCCGTCTGATTCGCGGACAGTCGGGCAAACTACAATCCTCAAAGGCAGATTCAAATCTGCAATCATCCGCTTAATAACTATAACCTGCTGGGCATCTTTTTGGCCGAAATAGGCGACATCAGGCTGAACGATATTGAAAAGCTTTGCGCAAACTGTAGCGACGCCTCTGAAATGATTTGGGCGGGTTTTGCCGCATAAAGACTCGCTGAGTTTTTCGACATTTATCCACGTGAGATTTTTTTGAGGATACATTTCCTGAGCAGAAGGGGCGAAAACCGCATCAGCGCCGTTGTGCTTACAAATCTCCAAATCGGCTTCGAAAGGACGGGGATATTTATCAATATCTTCATTGGGGCCGAATTGAGTCGGATTTACGAAAATACTTACAACAACAAATTCGGTCTGCTGTTTGGCTTTTTTAATAAGTGAAATATGGCCTGCGTGCAAAGCACCCATTGTAGGTACAAAGCCAATCTTTTTTCCGAACGAACCTGCTTCGGAAATAATCATTTTTATATCTTCTATAGTTTTTGCAATCTGCATTTTTTATTATAACCAATGTAATAATTAATTTTTTTTGCCAGCACTTCGACCTGCTCTTTTTGTCGAAAATCAACCGTTTCGGCATCAATCGTTATAACCGGACAGCGTGAAAAAGAATCAAAAAGTTTTTCATAACCGTTATGAATATTCTCGAGGAAGTTTAAATCAATATCCTTTTCATAAGGTCTGCTGCGTTGTTTTATACGCTTTAAACAGCCATTTGGTTGAGATTTTAAATAAATAACGACTGAAGGTGAAACAGTCATTTTGGTCATCACTTCATTTATTTTGCTGTATAATTCAAATTGCATCGCATCAAGCCAGACACGAGCATATATCATTTCCTTATCCATTATATAGTCGCTTACTGCAACAGCGTCTTTCAAATTTTCAGGTTTCAACTGCTCGCAGCGGCTTAGGAGAAAATACAATTGGCTGTCGAGAGCAAAAGATTTTTGGCCGGCGTAAACTTTAGGCAAAAATGGATTTGTATCGTACGCTTCTTTTATCAGATGAAAATTACACACGTCCCTGAGGCCGGCGGCGAGAGTAGTTTTTCCTGCGCCAATAACACCAGCAACAGAAATCAGCTTTGGAAGATTTTCATCAATATAAAAATCTTTGCCTTTTAGTCTGCTGTATAAGAGCGAAACATTTTCCTTCAGGACAGGATGTACAATTTGCGAATCTATTTCACGAAGGCCTTTTAAGACGAACGACCTTAAATGCATCTGCGGGTGGGGTATAACGAGGTCTTTTTTGCGAACAATTTTTTTGCCGTACAATAGGATATCAAGGTCGATTGTTCTGCTCGACCATTTTTTCGCCGTTTTTTTTCTGCCGAGTTTTACTTCTATTTTCTTTAGAACTTTCAGAAGTTTGTCCGGAGGGAGGTTTGTCTTTATCTGAGCAACGCAGTCCAGATAATCATTTTGCTTTTTATCTGCAAGCGGTTTTGATTCTGCCACGCTGCTTGTGCGCAAAATATTTATGTTCTTCACCGATGCAATCTCATCGAGAGCTTTATTGATATTCTTCTGTCTGCTGCCAAGATTGCTGCCGAGGGCAACATAAGCTATAACTTCACCGGACATCGGTATTCCTTTACAGTTTTTTTATTCTTTCCATAGCCTCTGCTACATTGGCGGGATCGCCGAATGCGCTGAATCTGACAAAGCCTTCACCTGCCGAGCCGAAACCGCTGCCTGGGGTGCAAACAACGTTTGCTTTGCTCAATAAATAATCGAAAAATTCCCATGAAGTCATATTGTTTTTGGTTTTTACCCATACATAAGGAGCGTTAATCCCGCCGAAAACTTCATAACCGATTTTTTCGAGTATGATTCTAATAAGTGCCGCATTTGACATATAGATTTTAATTATATCTCGCACCTGTTTTTTGCCCTGCTCAGTGTAAATCGCAGCTGCGGCGGCCTGAGAAACGTAACTTGCGCCGTTGAATTTCGTACAATGGCGTCTGTTCCAAATTGGATTTACATCGACACTTTGCCCGTCTTTTGTCCAGGCTTTTAAAGCTTTTGGCACAACTGTAAACGCGCATCGAAGGCCGGTGAAGCCGGCGGTTTTACTGAATGAGCGAAATTCAATTGCTACTTCTTTTGCTCCTTCTATCTCGTAAATCGAATGCGGGATAGAGTTATCGGAAACAAACGCCTCGTAAGCGGCATCGAATAAAATTATCGATTTATTTTCTTTTGCATAATCAACCCATTCTTTTAGCTGCTCTTTTTTGGCAACAGCTCCGGTAGGGTTGTTCGGGTAGCAGAGGTAAATTATGTCCACTTTGTCATTTGGAAGTTTCGGGACAAAATTGTTATCGGGCGTACAAGGCATATAGACAATTCCTTCATACCGCCCTGCTTTGTCGGCTTTTCCGGTTCTGCCTGCCATTACATTGGTATCAACATACACAGGATACACAGGGTCTGTTACAGCTATTGTGTTATTCAAGCCGAAGATTTCCTGGATATTGCCGGTATCACATTTTGCACCATCGCTGACGAAAACTTCTGTATTTGCGAGACTTACACCTCTTGACTGATAGTCATTAGCTATTATGGCTTCAATAAGGAAATCATAACCTTGTTCGGGGCCGTAGCCTTTGAACTCTTTTCTGCTTGCCATCTGGTCAACAGCCTTGTGCATTGCCTCAATAATTGTCGATGGCAGAGGTTCTGTTACATCGCCTATCCCAAGTCTAATAATATTAGCATTTGGATGGTTTTGTGAAAAAGTTTTTACCCTTCTGCCTATTTCAGGAAATAAGTACCCAGATTGTAATTTTAAGAAATTTTCATTAATCCTAATCATTGCTGCTCCGATAAATTCATTCTAAAGAACAAGTTATATCGCGACCAAAATAGGCCGATATAAATCGCAAATCTATATTGTTTTAGCTAAGTTACATTGTGAATGAAAAACTGTCAACTAATAACGGAAGTTCTTTTACACCCTTAAAGGGTGGTAAGATTTCGCGAGCAGAAAAGGCGGATTTATGGCCTCTAAACCGCGAATCAAACCGTTAAAATTAACCTGGAAATGGGTATGACCGAAAGGCTTGCTATTAAAGAATTGTCTTGCAATAACGGAGAATTTTTGCTAAAATCCCCTTGCTCATTTGGGGTAAGGTGGAGGAAACACCCCCTGCCGTTTGTTGGTGAAGGAATCACCGAAGTGTACGGCTACGGAGTACTTACAACGGATTGTCTCATTCGACTAAAGCCTGAATACAGAAAGAATCTGCGCTTAAACTTTAACTATTTTATAGAGAAAAATGGACATGAAAATTAACGAAACCTTCGTAAATTTGTCAGGATGGAACAAAGTTATGAATAATAAAATTATTCTCAGTCTCGCATTAACCCTTCTATTAACCACAATCGGCTCAGCAGCAACGTGGAATGTTCCGGAAAACGGAAACATTCAAACGGTAATCGACAACGCCTCCAGTGGCGACACGATTCTGCTTGCCGACGGGACATATACAGGTGCCGGCAAAAAAGACCTCGACTTCGGCGGCGGCAAGAACCTGCAAATCGAAAGCGCAAGCGGCAACCCGAGAAACTGCATTATCGATCTTCAGGGAAGCGGACGCGCATTTTATCTCCGCAACGGCCAGGAAGCATCCACAATTCGCGGCATTACCATCAAAAATGGTGATATAAGTGATGAAGCTTCCGATGGAACATCACTTAAAGGCGGACCCTACGGCGGAGCAATCGAATGCTTGGGAACATCGCCCACAATTGAAAATTGTATATTTGAGGATTGTGAGGCAGAATACGGCGGTGCTATAGATATATTTTATGGTTCACCCATTATTAAAAATTGCATTTTTACAGGTAACAAATCGGCTTACGAGGGTTCGGCAATTGAAATCGCAGGCGAATCAGAAACTAAAATTCAAAATTGTCTTTTCTACAATAATACCGCAGCAAGCGGCTATGGCACAGTTGACTGTTATGAAGGTGCTTCTCCTGAAATTACAAACTGTACAATTGCGGATAACAGCGGAGCGGAAAATTATGGAGGCGTTTATTCCAGCGGTTCAAATGTAATCATAACAAATACAATTTTATGGAATAACGGCGTCAGTCTGGGCGGAATGCTTATTGAAGCATCTTACAGTTGTGTGGAGAATGGATACAGCGGAGCAGGCAATATCAGCACAGACCCGCTGTTCAGAACAGGTCCATACGGCCCATACGGAAATTATTATTTGAGCCAGATATCGGCAGGTCAATTAGTCACCAGCGATTGCATTAACAGCGGCGGATCTGATGAAATCGGATTAAGTACACTCACTACCAACACATATAATAATCTTTTAGATGAGAGCACAGTTGATATCGGATACCATTATCCTGCATCTGCTACAACAGGACAATTCGATCTTACAACGGTTGTTGAAGGCGGAGGTATTGTAACTAATTATCCGACAGGACAGACTCACAAACAATATGGTGAAGTAAGACTAAGCGCGATCGCTTATGAAGGTTTCAGGTTCATGGAATGGGTTATCGGAAGTACAACTATTCCCGGGCCGAATAATATTTATGTTGTTACAATGGACGCGAACACAACTGTAACTGCAAGATTCAGTACAGTGCAAACATATAAGTTAATCACACTCGTTAAGGGCGGAAACGGAAACATAACAGGTGTAACTCCGAATTATTACCCGGATCCCAGTGATCCATTCGCATATTACATACCAATGAATACGAATGCGATTATTACGGCTGCTCCGAATATCGGATATGAAATCAAACAGTGGCTCAGCGGCCCAACAGAAACATTCAATATCAATGATCCCGCTACATACGATGTCAATGCGCCAACGGGCAATACATTTACAAAAACTATCGATGCAAATACAACCGTCGCTGTTGAATTCAAATATCAGCAGTATATGCTGACCACCAGCGTTGTTAATGGCAACGGAACAGTAACACCAAAACGCGGATATTATCCGGCAGGTGCGACTGTTAACCTTGTGGCAACACCTGCTGACGGATATAGAGTTAAAGACTGGACAGTTGACGGCATTTTAATGAACAAATGGAATACTCCGACACATAGTGTTGTAATGACTGCCAACAAAAACGTCCAGGTTGAATTCGAGCTAAGTACAAACAGAGTTATTCATGTGCCTGGTACATATCCATACGTAACCATTCAGGACGCAATAAATAATTCCCAAAACGGCGATACAATTAAAATTGCGCCGGGAACATATCCGGGTACTGGTTTTTCTGTAAATAAAAGCATCACAATCGTAGGTGAACCCCAAAATCCGGAGACCGTAGTTATAGACGGTAACAATTTCGATAATCGAATTTTCAATCTTGGTAATGCTGGTGTAGTAACTCTTAACGGCCTTACCATCGCAAATGCGAAATATTATGGCCGAACACCACTTCAAACTGAAAGCCCCTGGGATCCGAATACTAATTTCCGTAATGATGGTGCAAACGGCAACAGGAGACAGGGTGCGGGTATATTTGTGGATGGAAACCACAAAATCATTAATTGTATCATTCGAAATTGTATTGTAACAGGCGGCGATGCAAGAGATGGTTTTGACGGCAATCCATTCGATATATCCAAGCACGATCTTCCAATACATAAAGGAGGATTTGGCGGCCGCGGCGGTAACGCAGAAGGTGCCGGCATTTACATCTTCTCAGGTAACCCAACAATCAAAAATACGATAGTTGACGGCTGTCGTGCACTTGGCGGTAACGGCGGCGATGGCGGTAATGGTCTTGACGCAAGCACGAACGATCCATTTGATCCCAATTTCCCGGGCGGCCCAGGCGGAAATGGCGGGAACGGCGGAGATGCTCTTGGAGCAGGTATATATTGCAGACAAGGCTCAAATCCAACATTTATTTCTTGTACCGTGGAAAACTGCGAAGTTTTTTCAGGTTACGGCGGTGATGGCGGACTCGGCGGCGTTGGTGCAAGAAGCGATCAGAACGCATTTGATCCCTGCAATCCAGCAATTTTTATTCAAACAGGATATGGCCAGGGCGGCCACGCCGGTATGCCTGGATTGGCTTATGGCGGTGGTATATATATTGACGATCTGTGTACAGCAAAGTTCGAAAGCTGTAAAATTATTGAAAACAGCGCATTGGGCAACGTAGGCGGCAGCGGTGGTAATTCATCCGGTGATCTCATTCATTCATTCTATCAGGGACAAGGCGGCGTCGGTGCCTTAGTCGATATTGATACATTAGACAGAATCATACAGAGCTCTATATGGGATGCTAATAATGTAAGCAATGGAGCAATAGACCCCAATAATTTAATTTTACCCAATCAGGTGCACATTGACGGCAGTTTTCCAATGGGTATGACTTTAATGCAAATATATTTACAAATAATACCAATCAGTCCTGAGGTTTACACAGCAAAGGGCGGCGGTATATATATAGGCGGTTTCGATGCGTATCTTGCAAATGTTAGTGCAGGGCGAACAACAGCCGATTTTAATAATTGTGAAATTATAGACAACCAGACAAAAGGAAGCACTTCCGGCCTCGGCGGCTACAATATTGGCAATCTTTTTAGTCATCATAATTCAAATTTTGAATATCCATCAAGACATTACAGAATACCGAGCTATGGCAATGGTGTGTATCTTGCTGATAATTCTACTGCAACATTTTTAAATTCTAATGTTGAAGGTAATTACTACACTATCGAAGAAACACAGGATATTTTCCCTCTCGCGCACGACGAATTTATTGTTAACAATCAGCCTGTTGCAGGGCATCCCGGAACTGATTTAAGCATATACAATCTTATCTACGGCGATGAATACGTCAACTACGGCGGCGGTTTAAGTTCGGATAGCTTCAATTGGAATACACAGGTAACGATCAAAGATTCGAATATTGCAGACAATAATTCCGCATTCGGCGGCGGTATTTTCGCTGATACAATGGAACTTCATGTCTTAAACAGCGAAATATCTAATAACCGTTCATTTTCAGGCGGCGGTATTGCGGTAAACGACAGCTTTGGTGATGTCATAAATTCTATAGTAAAAGGCAATAGTGCAGGCACTGTCGTGATGGATATAAATCAGCAATCTGATTATGCTTTATCCGGCACAGGCGGCGGTATATATGCGTTATCAAGTTTACTGAATATTCAGGACAGCTATGTTACAGAAAACAGCGCTGTATTAACCGGCGGCGGTATATGCATTGACGGCGACTGGTGGATGCAGCCAACTCTAAAACCTGTAATTAAAAATTGTCTTGTAACCAAAAACTCTGCTATGCAGGAAGGCGGCGGTATTGCGGCAATTTATTTCGCAAAGCCAACAATACAAAATTGTTCAATTGTTCAAAATCAAACAATAGACATCAACAGCACAGGAAGCGGTATATTCGCTACTTACTCGGCTGATGTAAAAGTGTCTGACAGCATACTGTGGGATAATGGCTTGGGTGCAAGCGGTGTATTAGGCTCTCAAATCGCTTTGAGTGATGGCGCTTCTGATATGCCTTCATCTTTAAAGATTTCATACAGC
Organism: Planctomycetes bacterium GWF2_41_51; assembly: GCA_001825665.1. Lineage (GTDB taxonomy): Bacteria > Planctomycetota > Phycisphaerae > Sedimentisphaerales > UBA12454 > UBA12454. Next base: position 53,619 of record MHXZ01000066.1, read on the forward strand.
GATATTCAGACTTCTACAACGGCTGTCGATTTAGCAATGGATGTGGTCATATTGATTGATACTACCGGAAGTATGGGCGGTGTGCTCGATTCAGTCAAAGAAGCGGCAGGCGATGTAGTTGATAAAATCTCGCAGAAGACATCTGACTACAGAATAGCAGTAGTGAATTTCCGCGATAACCCGGATGATGTTCATGGACAGTCCGGGCTTGATTATTTGTACTATGACGACCTTGTATTTACTCGCAGCAAATCTGCGGTACAAAATGCGATAAACGGCATAACGATTGGTTTTGGCATTGATCCGCCTGAATCAGTTTATTCCGCTCTAATGCACTGCATAGATGGTAATTCCCTGGGCAACTGGAGAACCGAGCCGGATGTCAAGAAATTAATTATTCTTATGGGTGACGCTCCGGGACATGATCCATGCGAGCCATGGGGCGATAATTATTCGCTGGACAATGTAGTTGATGCTGCAAACGGCAAGAACATAAATATTTATTCTATATTGACAGGTTTTGGTGTCGGCAATCAGCAAGCAACCCAGTGCTATAGTAATCTTGCTCAAGGCACAAATGGTGTTCTTATTGAATCTTCCGATGACAGCCAGGCCGCAGCGGCTGTTATAAGGGCAATCGAACTTGCGATGCTGCCGTCAACCTTCGTTCATCTTGATGACCCGCGATGCTCGATAATTGGTGTTTCGCAGGACATAAACGGAACATGGTCAGTTGAAGGCAGCAGCAATATATCGAGCGATCCATTGTTTGTTTCGGGTTATTACCTGAGCAACTTCGCTACTGAAAATCTGTTCCATAGTCCTTGTATCGATGCCGGCAGCACTTTGGCATCAAATTTAGGGATGGATACATACACTACAAGATTAGACGGCCTATTTGATAGCGGATTAGTTGATATGGGCTATCATTACAAACAAGGTGTATCTCAATATAATGTTAATGTAACTATAGTCCCGGACAGCAATGTTCCCGGAATACACGGCTATGTAACAGCGGAACCAAATCTGCTGGCTTCTTATAACCCCGCCACTTTAACTTATACATACCAGGTATATGAAGGAACAAGCCTTGAATTAACTGCTGTCGCTGATGCAAATTATTACATTCGCGGATGGTACGATCAGAGCAATAATTTAATCTCACAAAGTGAAAAATTAGTAGTAGACGCCAATTCGGATCGCACAATTTATGTTCGATTCAAACCTGTACGCACAATTTCTGTTTCAGGCGGCGGAACAGCCCTGCAAACGGCTGTTGAAAATGCTGAAAACGGCGATATGCTCATCGTATCTGCTGGAACATACAGCGGTGATATCGAAATTGGTGGAAAAGCTATTAAATTGTACGGCACCAAGCCCGATAATCAGGGGGTTGTCGGCAAAACTGTAATTGACTGCAGCGCAGGTCTGCGCGGATTTATCTTCTCCGGCGGCGAAACAAACAGCACAGTGCTTAACGGATTTACGATTATAAACGGCGGCGGCGACGTAAACGATATTGTTCAAGGCGGTGCAATATTGATCAATAGCAACAGTTCGCCTACGATTGTGAATGTAGATATAATAGATTGCACAGTACGAAACGCAAACGGCGGCGCAATTTACATCAATACCAATAGCCATCCGCAATTCAGAAAAGTCAATATCACTAATTCCGTATCCCAAAACGGAAACGGCGGCGGTGTTTACATAAGCAATAACAGCAATCCAATATTTACGGATTGTAAATTCACAGATTGCTTTGCTGGTCTGCGAGGCGGTGCAGTTTATAACAGCACAGAAAATGCCACAACATTTACCGACTGTACATTTACAGCCAACAGAGCAGGAACTTCAGCAGGAGCTATATATTGGGGCGAGCTTTGTAACCCAAATATTACAGGATGCAAATTCAGCAGCAATTCTGCTCAGCAAGATGCCGGAGCTATTATGTTCGCAGCCGATTGCGGTTTCGATATTTCAGGATGCACCTTTACAAGCAATACCGCCAACGGTATCGGCGGTGCTGTATATTTATCAGAAAACTGCGATGGCAGAATTATTAATTGCAATATGACAAACAATATCGCCCAGGAAGACGGCGGCGCAATTTATGTCATAGATTCAGGCGATGTTGAAATTTCCGAATGCCAGATTACTTCCAATACGGCACTTCGCGGCGGCGGTATCTTCGCGATTTCAGCTCCCGATTTAAGAATTGATAATTGCGAAATTACCGGAAATAAGGCCTACGGTTCGACTACATACAGGACCGATCCGAATGACCCGAATTCTGTCATCACGGAAGAATTAGTCGCACAAGGCGGCGGTATCTTCGCATTCGCAAGCATTGAAAAAATAGAGCATTGTACAATTACGAGCAATACAGCTATTACAAGCGGCGGCGGTATATATATTGCCGGCGAACACCCTGATGTAAACAGTCCTCAGATATTCAACTGTCTTATTGATAAGAACAAGGCAAGCGCTGATGGAGGCGGTGTATCCGTTAATTGGTTCGCAACTGCCAAAATCCAGAACTGCACAATTTCTAAAAATATCGTTACAAATATTGACGGAAACGGCGGCGGTCTGTACTGCTCTTATGAAGGACAGGCATTCGTAAAAGATTCTATCATTTGGGGAAATACAGGTATTGAAGGTTCTCAGATCGCTGTCGGAAGCGGAGACACCGCTTATCCATTACGGGGCTATGTGCACCTGAGCCACAGTGATGTCAGCCTGAAAACCGAAGCAAGTTTCACTTCGATCTCTTCTGGCTCAGGAACAAGCGTAAACATCGCTGGTCCGGTTCTTGTTGACCAGGATACTATATTCAATGAAATCAACGCAACAGGTTCGGCTAAAGTTATCGTAAGCCTGACAGAACCTTCAAATAAATATAAGATTAAAGATTGGTCTTCACCGACATTGGTAAATCCGCTACGAGCTGAAATCTCTACCCGTCAAACACAGGTGCTTTCAACTCTTAACACAAGTGAATTTATATTAAGACACAAACTTGTAAACACTGCTTCATTCAGTGGTACAGTTACGCAGTCCGGTCTTACCAAGTTGCTAACCAATCCTTTGGTTGAACATATAGAACCTGTAAGAATTGCTTATCCAATGCTGGCACAGGCAATTCCAATGGGCAATGCCTTTGTAACACGCAGTTTATATAACGGTTCAGGAATTTCTATCGCTATCGTCGATACCGGAGTTGATTATACTCATCCAAGATTGGGCGGGCCGAGCTTCCCGAACAGTAAAATTATCGGCGGCTATGATACCTGCGACAACGATGCTAACCCGATGCCGGTTGAAGGAATTTTATATTCCGATGGTTATGGTGTCGGTGCACATGGAACAAATTGTTCCGGTATTGCCGCAGGACTTCTTGGTACAGTCGGCGATTATATCGGAGGTGTCGCTTACAATGCCAAACTTTATGCTCTTAAAGCTACAAGCAACTCTGACCCGGGACAAGGTTTCCCAGATGACGCGACACTCGCTGCATGGGATTGGTGCGTTACACATCAAAATGATAATACTGCGTATCCCATTCTTGTTATCAGCAATAGCTGGGGAATCAAAAATTATCCGATAAACAGCGCAGCAGAGGCCGATGCTTTATTCCCATCGCATGCTCGAGCGGCTCAGACTGCCGTAAATGCAGGCATAACAATTCTTGCCGCTTCCGGTAATGACGGCTTCGCAGGTCAGGGTATTTCATGGCCTTCAGCGATGTCTAATATTATCAGCGTTGGCGCGGTATACGATACAACCGCAAAAGTTACTGATTATTCAAATACATCTGCTATACTGGATATTTTTGCTCCTGCAGACCCGGTCTATACAACCGATATTATGGGAGATGTTGGTTATGACGGCGACTACTATCCGTACTTCAATGGTACAAGTTCTGCTTGTCCGTTTGCAGCAGGAGTTGTTGCGGCTCTGCAGAGCGCGGCAATTGCAAATACAGGCTCTGCGCTTTCACCACAGGATATTGAAAGCATTCTTAAGGACACAGGAACACCGGTAACTGATTCAAAAGTGTCTATCACAAAGCCAATGGTAAACCTGGCTGCTGCAATTGCCCTGCTTAGTGAATCGACACCGATTTATGTCGAACCAGGCTGCACTCTTGAAGGCTTTGTAAATACATTGGACGGATGGGTTACCGATGCCAACTACAACAACTATGATGAAGACCCGAATTTTGTTTTCGGATATTATTTAAGTCATGTAGACGCTGGGCAGGATTATAACAGTCCATTGTTCGATAAAGGTTCAATGTTAGCGGCGGCTCTTGGCCTTGATATTCTGACAACAAGAACCGATGACGTTAATGATACGAATACTGTTGATCTCGGTTACCATTATTCGATGGGAGTAAAGAGATTCCACTTGCACATCGACGTTAATACAGTTGATGCTAATGCAGGCGGAACGACAATTCCTGCTCCGGGCGATTATAACGAATATATTGGCACAATCAGAAAGATTGAAGCTGTGCCGGGACCAAATTCACGCGTATCAAAATGGATTATTGACGGAGTTTCAATTCCAACTCACGATCGCTTCTATTCTATAACCATGGATAGAGACCACAATGTTACAGTCCAATTCGAGTTCTATACTCCAAGGAATATTATAGTTCCCGACCAGTATGAAACGATTCAGGAAGCAATAGATGCGGCTGAAGACGGCGATACTGTTTACATTTACAAAAAGTCGGACGGCAAGCCGCATTACATAACAGATATTGACGGCCTAGACTTTAAAGGAAAGGCTATAAGGATACGTTCTGAAAATCCGGACGATCCTAATATCGTGGCTGAAACTATTATAGATTGTAACAATCGAGGTCGAGCATTTATTTTCCAAAATGGAGAAGATAGCAATACCATCATCGAAGGTCTTACAATAATTAATGGTTTGGCAAGCGGACCGATTGCAACAGGCACAACACCGGTTTACGATTCAGCAGATGCAAACATTGTATACTACAATGGCAACAGCGCATCGGGCGACGGTTTCGGCGGCGGTATTTATATCGACGCAAATGCAAGTCCGGTAATCCGTAAATGCGTATTCACCAATTGCCAGGCGACTGGCGGATGGGGTGCTGACGGCGGCAGAGGCTATAATCTGTGGACAGGAAGTCAGTTAGAACGCGGCGGAAGAGGCGGCGATGGCGGCGACGGTTCAGGTAACGGTTTCGGAGGAGCAATTTTCTGCCATACCAACACCGCTCCCAAAATTTTAGATTGCACTTTCGTAAATAATATTGCCAGAGGCGGCTTAGGCGGCGATGGCGGCGACGGTGGAAACGCTATAAGCGGAAAAACTGCCGGCGACGGCGGTGACGGCGGTAACGGTTATGGAAACGGCTACGGCGGCTCCGTTTACTTCAGCGAAGGTTCTTTCGCTAAAATCATCGGATGCAGCTTCAGTGGAAGTTCAGCCAATATAGGTGCCGGCGGATTAGGCGGAGTTAAGGGTATGGGACAAGTTCCATCCCAAGGCCCATATCCGTATGACGGCATAACTGGAAATTCAAGCGGTACAGGTTTTGGCGGTGTTATCTATTATGAAGAGGCTACTATCGCTGATATTAATGACTGCGAGTTCATTGATAATACCGCAGTTGCGACCACAGGCAATACACTTGGAACCGGCGGCGGCGCAATTTACTTCGAACCTAATTGCGTGAACATAAATATCATTAATTCGAATATGGCCGGAAACAGGACAACAGCAGGCAATGGCGGTGCCATTCTTCTTAATGCTAAGAATAAACTTACACTTGATAACTGCTATATCGGAGGCAACTATGCCAATGTTAACGGCGGTGGTATATATTCAGGTTCAAGAGTAGATGCGAATGAAAATATTCTTACGTTTAATAACTGTGCATTTACAGGCAACAGAGCAAACGAATCCGGCGGCGGTATTTTCGCCAAGAACACCGATGCCTCTTTTGTTGATTGTTACATTAACAGAAACACCGCTCATTTTGGCGGCGGCATCAATTTTGTCGCTGATTCAAAACTTGTAGTTATCGGCGGCACATTTATAGAAAACAAGGCCATAGGTAATGAGGCTGATGGCGGCGGCGCTTTGATGCTGCATGTACCGGCTGAATTCATTAACTGCCAATTTATCAGCAATACTTCTGAATATGGCGGCGGCGGTCTTATGATGAAAGGACCGGAAACAGCAGGTTCGAGGATACACAACTGTCTGTTTGCCAAGAATATCGCTAACGTAAGAGGCGGTGCTGTGCTTCTGGTTTCTTATGCAAGTCCTGAAATTACAAGTTGTACTTTCAGCCAAAATCAAACCGAAGTCGGCGGCTTGGGCGGCGGTATATTCTGCACTTACAGCAGTTCTCCAATGATAAGAGATTGTATTTTCGACCAGACAAAACGAATTGCCATCTACGAAAACAGTGTCGACAGCGATCCAACTATTAATTACTGCTTCTTTAATGGTAATTTTGATGGCGATTTCTATGATTTTGATACAAGATTATATAATACTTGCAAAGCTGCAGATAAAAATGCCGAAATCGCAGCACTTAACGCTGTACCCGGCAATGGTCATAATCTGAAAAGTGATATTGATATAACCGATGTACTTGGGAAATCCATATTCAGAACCGGCGCTTTAGGCGATTACTATCTGAAACAACACGCAGCAGATTCAGCCGATCAAGATATCCCAGCGATAGATGCAGGCAGTGATTTGGCGAAAAAAGTACCGGTACCTTATGATACGAATATGGGTGATTACACGACCAGAATCGATAGCGTTCTGCCGGATCTCCCTGATCGTTTGACTAATCCCGATCATTGTACTTATGACCAAGGGAAATTGGACATCGGTTTCCATTATAAAGATCCGGATTATGTAGCCAAATTCCACCTTATAACCAGTGTAATAGGCGGACACGGTAATATTGAACCGGATTCAAATGATTTCTATGCCGGCACAACTGTTCAGCTTACGGCCACTCCAGATACGGGCTGGCGCGTAAAACAATGGTCTGGTACAGACGATGACAGCACAACCAATACAACAAATTATGTTGTAATGATGTCTGATAAAAATGTTACTGTAAAATATGAACAGCCAAAGGACATCTTCGTGCCGGCAGAATACACAACTTTGCAGGAAGCTATCAATGATGCAAAAAGCGGGGATAAAATCATCGTTGCAAGCGGAACATATCAATTCGCTGATACGAATTTCGACTATGGTTTTGTTACCATTTGGGGTAAGAATATCACCATCACAAGCACTAACCCCGATGACCCGTGCGTCGTAGCGGCAACAGTATTTGTGTCAAGTCCGTTCTATATTGCAAATGTTGATGAAACTATGATTTTGGATGGTATCACACTCAGAGATGTTCGCTTCGGCGGTTCTAACGGCAGGTGTCCGCCAAGCCCCATAAGCCCGGATGGTGTTAATGGTGTAAGTCATTTGGGCGGCGCAATGATGATATACAATGCTTCGCCGACCATCAGAAATGTTAGATTTGTAAATTGTTCAACTTTTGGCGGTAACGGTACCAACAACTGCAGCACCGGCGGTGACGGCGGTTGGGGCGGTTTCGCACAGGGTGGCGCAGTTGGCATATCATCGGGCAATCCAACATTTAAAAATTGTCAGTTCATAAACTGCTACGCAGAAGGTGGAAACGGCGGTGATGGCGATACATCACAGCAAACTCCGGGACACGGCGGTTCGTGGGGCGATCCGAACGGCAGCGTTTGGCATACATGGGATAATGGCGATGGAAGGGGCCCTAACGGTGGTTATGCCCCATATTGGTTCTATAGTGGTTATGGCGGCGCTGTTTACTGTTCCACTGGCACAAAGCCGGTATTTGAAAAATGCCTCTTCTCAGGAAACAGGACTATTGGTGGTGTCTGCGGAATAGGCTATCCTTATATGGAATGGCCGCGGCATAAATACGTCATTGATTCATTCGGCGGCGCTGTTTATATGGCAACCGGAAGTGAAGCTAAATTCACGGATTGCAACTTTGTCGATAATTTTGCCGATACACGCAATCAAATTGGCGACGCTAACATGGCTTATGGCACCGATCAAGACGGCTGGACTTTGTCAGACCCTGTAGTTAGTTATGGCGGTGCGATATGTGCCGAAGGAACTGCAATTCCTGTCGTTAAGAATTGTAAATTTACAAACAACGTTGCATGTGCCGGCGGCGCTATGTATTGGGAAGATTCAATTGCACATATAAGCAACTCTACATTTATCGGCGGCAGCGCTATGCTTGGCGGTGCTATGCTTCTTGTAGACAGCAATTCAGCTATAGCAGAATGCGAGTTTATTGGAAATAGAGCCGTTAGTCCCGCAGGTCAGGGAGGCGCTATTTACAGTGCTTCAAGTCAGTCGATGTTCTATGACTGCCTCATTATGAACAACGGAGCATCTGTATCAGGCGGCGGAGCATATTTCAGCGGTGAATTTGAACCAAATATGCACAACTGTTTGATTACCGGCAATACCGCAAATCGTGATGGCGGCGGTATATCTGCTAACTGGGATGCTCAGTTAACATTATCTAACTGTACGCTGGCTAACAACGAAGTTACTGGCGGCGGATTTGCAGCCGGCTTTGGCGGCGGATTGAGCTGTGCTTATGAAGCTAATACTAAAGTTATAAACAGCATACTTTGGAACAACAACGCTGAATACGGCCGTGAGATAGCTATTGGGAATAATTTCGACGCAGCCGACAAACGAGCAGCGGAAGTTACCGTTCTCTACAGTGACGTACAAGGCGGCGGTGCAGGTGTGTTCTTTGACCAGACAAGCGAATGCAAACTTTATGGTTTTGATTTGCCCACAACAAACCTGGACGGAACAAGTATGACCAGCCCGTCATTCGTATCGAAACTGGCTTGGGGCGAGTATTTCCTGGGCGCTACGGATATTAATGAACTTCCAGATCAGCCGGTTCCGCAAAATCTTTGTATCGATTTTGGTGATGGCACAGCATTGGCAAACCAGATGTTTAAACATACTACCAGAACCGACCTCAAATTAGATGTTGCAGATTCAAATGTTGATTTGGGTTACCATTATACCAGGGAAGCAGGTATTCTCGGAGACTTTGATTTTGACGGCGATGTTGACTTACCTGATTTCCTGGCGTTTCTGGACTATTGGATGCATGGCAATTGCACCTTCCCATATTACTGCGGCGGACGTGATTTCACTGAAGACGGTGAAGTCGATTTCGAAGATTACGCGTTGTTTGCCATGAATTATATGGATACTGAAAAATTGGCGCCTACACCTAACCCGATGATGTGGGACATTGCTCCTCGCTCGTCAAGTCTGACATCGATAATGATGAAAGCAGTTGACGCAAAGGAAAATTCCGGTTCACCGGTTGAATATTACTTCGAATGCGTATCTGGCGGCGGAAATTCTCGCGGCTGGGATTCGAATTCGACGTATACCGATACTGGCTTGACGACCAATTTGCAATATGGTTATCGTGTCAAGGCACGCGATGGAAACGGAAATGAAACCGGCTGGAGTAAAATCGGTTATGCCATTGCTGGAGCAGATACTACCCCACCGACACCAAACCCGATGACATGGTTAGTCGACCCGCATGCGACCTCGTCGAACAGTAGCGAGATGGCCTGCACTGTTGCAACCGATATCGCGGGTGTTGAATATTACTTCGAAGAAAGAAGCGGTAATCAGGGCGGCACCAGCAGCGGTTGGATAGAAACAAACGTTTACGTTGATACCGGCCTTCAACCTGAAACGACTTATACTTACAGGGTTAAGGCACGCGATAAATCGGACAACCATAACGATACCGACTGGTCTTCGGAAATTTCAGTTACCACTCCTGCCGAAGGCGAGGAACCGAACGATCCGAATGACCCGAACTCAGGTGATATTCTTCCGCCTGAGCCAAATCCGAGCCAGTGGTCCGTTACTCCAAGAGTTACAACCGATGGATTGTTCTTCTATCATACTATGACGGCTGTTGAAGCAACCGATTTAAGTCCGCCTGTTCAATACGAATTCGCATGCGTCGATGGCGGCGGTACAAGCAGCGGCTGGATTTACACAAACACTTATACTGCCGGCGGTTTCTGGGCTACAACCAACTCTGCCTATAGAGTCCGCACCAAAGACGCCGCAGGTAATATCGGTCAATGGTCTGTCCGATGGCACACATACTATGGGCAACAGTAAATAGGTTGTAAAAAAATGATTTCACAGCCCCTGTCGTAAAAAAACAGGGGCTTTTTTTTGGCACAAGAATTTTCGTTTGACGCATTGAAGCCCTTCCAAAAAAATAAAAAGCTGTAGTCATTTTATTATATCTTAAAAAATCTGAAAATTCTTTATTGACAATCATTGGAACAAACAATATCTTATCCCCCTGCTATTCAGCAATAAGAGGTAGTTGCATTAAGGCACCACAGATATTTTTTACTTTGATTGATAACCCTTTGAAGTTTTCGTAACTGTATTTTTAATTTATAGCTTTGTTGCTTAGTTCAAAGATGCTTATGAAGAATGACATGAAAACAAATTGTTCAAAAAATATCACTGCGGCATGTCCTCCTGACCAGCAGGAACTTGTAAAGCATAAATATTATTTGGAAGCTCTCGATCAGGCCGCGGGAATACTCCTGCATTCAATTTCTGAAATAAAGTATACCGATTTTCTTTCCGCTTTAGGGCCTGCTTCCGGCGCAGACAGACTTCTTATATTTTTTATAAAGAACATTAACAGCGGCAAAATAGCGATTCCTATCCAGGCGCAATGGATCTTAGACCATAATACCCAACCTATCAACGGCGGAACTCATAACTTCTTTATTGAAACAGTATGGCCAAGATGGGAAAAAATTCTTTCCGAAGGAGAAGCGGTTTGTTCGATGGTCAGCGACTTTCCTGTGGATGAACAGATGTTCTGGAAGCAAATAAATATCAAAGCCCTGCTTGCGCTGCCTATAATTATGGATGACGAGTTGAAAGGATTCATCAGCTTCGATAACTGCTCGAAACAGCGCCAATGGACAACTTCAGAAATAGGTTTTCTTCATACGGCCGCAAATAACCTTGCGATAGCCATAAAACGCCTTGAAATAAAAAATGAACTCAAGAAAGCGCATCTTGAACTTGAGCAAAGGATCGAACAGCGAACAGCCGCGCTTCAGCAGGCAAATGTGCAGCTATTGAAAATCATCGAAGAAAGAGACCATATTCAAAATATTTTACGTGAAACTGAAAAACTTGCTGCCGCGGGAAAATTGGCGGCTCAAATTGCTCACGAAATAAATAATCCGCTTGCCGGAATTAAAAACTCTTTCCTGCTCATCAAAGAAGCTGTCGACAAAAAACACAGGTACTATGAGTATGTCGGCAAAATTGAAAAAGAAATCGACAGAGTTTCGAATATCGTAAAACAAATGTTCAACCTTTACAGGCCCGAAATTTCAAAACCAAAACTGTTTCGTCTTTACGATTCAATTAAAGATGTAACTGAATTGCTTATAACATCTGCCAAAACAAAAAATATAGATATAGAAATAATTTGCGATGTGAAATTATCCGTAAGCCTGTCAGAGGACCTTATTCGTCAGATTATTTTCAATATCGTTCAAAATGCGATACGCGCCACTCAATCAGATGGCAAAGTAAAAATTTTGGCCCGCACTGAAGATGAACGTCTTAAACTTTCAGTTATCGACCAAGGCCCCGGAATTGACGAAAATATAAAAGACAGAATATTCGAACCGTTCTTTACAACCGGTATAGGCGGTCCTGACAGTGGTTTGGGACTTGGGCTTGCAGTAACCAAAGACATCATAAATGCTATGCAGGGTGAAATAAATTTTGAAAACTTAAAGCCTCACGGCGCTGTTTTCAATATCTCAATACCATTGTCAAATGAATCAAAACAATGATAATTTCGGTCGAATACTGCTCGCCGACGACGAACAAACATTTTTATCGTCTACCGCAGAGCTTCTGCGCAATCAGGGTTTTTACTGTGATTGTGCACAAACAGGTGAAGAAGCACTCGAAAAACTTTCAATGACAGATTACGACTTATTAATCGCTGATATAAAAATGCGGGGTAATTCAAATCTTGAACTCATACAAAATGCTTCACGCCAACACCCTGCCATGAGCATAATTCTGATTACAGGATATCCTTGCCAGGAAACCGCGGTAGAAGCAATCAGATTAGATGTAGCATCTTATATAATTAAACCTTTTGATTTCGACCGTCTTCTTGAAAATGTTAAATCCGCGATAAAAATTTCTTTGCTTTACAAAGCCGTAACCAAAACAAAAAACAATCTTTTGAAATGGGTCAGAGAACTGGAAAGTATAGAATTCTTCGTTTCGCAGGGAAAATGTGCCGCGTTTGAAACTGCCTTAAATAATTTTCTGCTCATTAATACGGTCAACGTCAATGAAATTTTTGAAAATATCAGGTTTGTTGTAAATTTAATCGACGATATAAAACCGTCCACAAAGGTTTGTACCGTCATGAAATGTCCCCGATTATCAGAATTAACTGATGGAATAGTACAAGCTGTTGACTCCATAAAAAAAACAAAGGATATGTATAAATCCAAACAGTTGGGAAAAACAAGAGAAAAACTTGAAAACCTGCTTGAAAATATACGCGATACCTGATTTATTATAATCAAGCCCCTCGGAAGAACATTAACATTTAATCAGGAAAACAGATATGAATCAAAATGGCAGAATTTTACTGGCAGATGATGAAAGTACTTTTTGTGATTCGACTGGCGAGTTGCTTAGGAGAGAAGGATATAATTGTGACTGCGTTTCAGATGCGTATAATGCAATCACATATTTGAAAAAAAATAGCTATGACCTGCTTATCACTGATATAAAAATGCCCGGCAATCCTGAACTTGAATTAATCAGGGAACTGCCCAGATTAACAAAAGAGGGAATACAGGTAATTATTGTAACAGCGTATCCATCCGCAAAATCGGCAATAGAAGCGGTTCATCTGCCTGTAACAGCGTATATGGTCAAGCCTGTTGATTTTGAGGAGCTTAAAAAAAATGTCGCCGAAGCTATAAGGCAAAAAAATCTTTTTCATACAATATCGCAAACCAAAGAGCGTCTCGAATTATGGAAAAAACAAATGGACGGTCTGGAAGAATTATTGCAAAAGAAAGACAAGCAAACGTTTACCACGTCAATCAAAAACTTTCTTGAACTTACATTAGGCAATATAAATGCGTCATTCATAGACTTAAGAAATATCACTAAGATTATAACAAATGACAAAAATGAAACAGCAATCTGCAATCTCGTAAATTGTCCGAAACTTAAAACGCTTAACGAAGGTCTCAGTGAAACAATCAAAACACTCGAACTGACAAAAAGCTCTTTTAAGTCCAAAGAACTTGGACAGTTAAGAATCAGGCTTGAACAATTAATGAAAAACACCAAAAATATTTAAAGTATTATCTGCATTTTACCGATGATTAAGACCAATTAGATAATTCGCCTTTGCGGACGGTATATTGGCTGGTAAGTAGAAGGCATCCCACACATATTTGCTGTGTTCACAAGAATACATCCAAATAAGTGCGGGATGCTTTTTTGTTTATATATGAGATTGTTGAATTTTGAAATGATGACAAACTTGCAAAATACTGAACCTTTAACAAACGACAATAATTTAAACCTCTATGCCACATTGTCCATATTTGTTACAAAAGCGCCCAGGTTAATGGATTGCATTCAGGAGACCATCAAATCAGAAAATATAACAGAGCTGGAAGAATATGCCGCGAAATTAATTATATTCAGTGATAACGCACAATTGGAAGGTTTTACTCAAAGAGTGAAAAATCTTATTATTGCAGCAAGAGAAAATAATTTCCATATAGCTGAAAAAGAGGTTGAATCATTGAGAGAATCTTTTGAAAAAATGACAAAAATGGTATGCTCTGCCATATGAAAAGATGATTCTATTTACGAGTTGTTAAATAAATTGCCTGCTCTGCAAAAAGATTCGGCGCATACTTTACAGGACTCCGGCGATTTCCAATAAGCGGAATTTTCTGTTCAATCTTAGCGCCTATTTCCTCGCAAAAATCATCAAAATCTCTTAATGACATAAAATGTATGTTCGGAGTATCGTACCATCTGAAAGGAAGTTGTTTCGTTCGAGGTGCCCTGCCCCAGAATAATAAACCCGCTCTGGATTTCCAATAAGCAAAATTAGGAAAACTTACAATTACTCTGTCAGCGACTCGCAAAAGCTCCTTAAAAACAATGTGCGGATTTTTCAGAGTCTGCAGTGTTTGAGATAAAATTGCGTAATCAAAACTGTTATCCGGATAATGTTCGAGACCTCGTTCAATATCCCTGTGAATAATATTGAGACCGCTGCCTGCGCACAAAAGTACAAGTTCCTGGTCAACCTCTATCCCTTCTGCCTCTATATTTTTATCGTGCTGAAGATTTTGCAAAAGCAGCCCGTCGCCGCAGCCGACATCAAGAACACGCGCATTTGGTTTTATGAGTGATTCGATAAGCTCATAATCGACACGCAGTCTTTTTAGTTTTTCAATTCCTTTTATGTGCGAGATGCTCGAAATTTTTTCGAATTTCGGTTTTTCAAATGTCGTGGAAAGAAATCCGCTAATCAATCGGCCCAGAGATTCCGGTTCGAGCAGAAATGCATCGTGGCCGTAAGGCGAATGAATGTTGCAGTAACTGACAGGCTTCCTTTGCGCGACAAGTGCGTTAACCATCTCTTCCGATTGAGCCGGTGTAAAAAGCCAGTCGCTTGTAAAACTGATTATCATAAATCTCGATTTTGTGCGTTCAAAAGCCTTGTTCAACGACCCGTACTCTCTATCGGGATCGAAGTAATCCATTGCCCTTGTTATATAAAGGTAGCTGTTTGCGTCAAAACGCTCGACGAAACTTTGCCCCTGATAATCGAGATAAGTTTCAACAGAGAATTCAGAACTGAAGGCGTAATTGTAATTTTCCGCGCTTTGAAGTACCCTGCCGAATTTCTCTCTCATACTTTCGGTTGAAAGATAAGTTATATGGCCGATCATTCTTGCTGTAGCCAGACCTTTACTGGGCGGCCTGCCCGCTTCGATGTCCGCAAGAATCGCGTTTCTGCCCACCGCATCGAATGCTATTGCCTGTGGCCCAAGACGTGACGTAGAGGCAATTACTACCGCCGATTTGACCATGTCAGGATATTCTATCGCCCATTGCAGAACCTGCATCCCCCCCATTGACCCGCCGATAACACTTAACAATTGCTTAATGCCAAGTTTATCCAACAGCAGCTTCTGAACTTTCACCATATCGGCAATTGTTATCATTGGAAAATCCAGATTATATGGCTTGCCCGTTTCAGGATTAATGCTGCAAGGTCCCATAGTGCCGCTGCAGCCCCCTAAAAAATTAGAGCAAATCACATAATATTTATCTGTGTCAATTGCTTTACCCGGCCCAATCATAATATCCCACCAACCGGGTTTTTTATCGTCGGCGCTGTTATAACCGGCAGCATGAGCACTGCCGCTAAGCGCATGGCAAATAAGAACGACGTTATCGCATGCAGCATTTAATTTACCGTATGTTTCATAGGCCGCATCGACACAGGTCAGAGTTTTTCCGCTTACCAATCTAAGGGATTCATCTTTTTCGACCACCCTTAATGTTTTGGTTTTGACTATTCCTACATTACCTTTTAATGTTTCTTCCATGACTTTCACAACAATCAAGGTTTTTGTGAAAACTCTCTTTTTGCACGACAATACGGCTTATAATTATATATTCTATTCTTCACAATGTAAATTTTTCTTTTAGTTAAATTTTTAACGTTTTTTTGATAGACTTTTAAGAACAAAAATTATATACTTCCCGTTTAATTGTAGGGGGACAACATTTAACAGTTGTGAGGTAAATATGATAGAGAGTCTACAATCGGAAGTAAAACAGATTTGTAAGAGCTGTGGAAATGATCGAACAAAAATGATGGATATTGTTCGCGGCGTTCAGGAGAAATTCGGTCAGGTCAGCAGCGAGGCAATGAATCTCATCGCCAAATCGGTAAATTGTCATCGTGTTGAGGTTGAAAGCGTTGTATCATTTTACGCATTTCTTTCAAAAAAGCCTAAAGGCAAAATAGTAATCAGGCTCTGTAACGATGTAATTGATAAAATGGCGGGATTAGCACCTGTCGCTGATGCCTTTAAGAAGGAACTTGGCATTGATTTCGGTCAAACCACACCTGACGGCAAAATAACACTTGAATACACACCTTGTATAGGAATGTGCGACCAGGCCCCTGCAGCACTTGTTAATGATGAAATCATCACATACCTGTCCAGCGACAAGGTTAGAGAGCTTGTAGCAGACTTGAGGAAACATTATAATCCGGATAAAATAATACATCGTCTTGGTGATGGAAATAACGCAAGCGAATTGGTTCATTCGTGCGTACACAATGGCATAAGGAAAAAAGGCAGAGTAATATTTTCCGAGTATAAAGAGGAAGCAGGCCTGAAAAACGCTCTTGCAGTAAGCCCTGTTGAAGTTATCAACGAAGTCAAAAACGCGAGGCTTCGCGGAAGAGGCGGAGCAGGTTTCCCAACTGGAATGAAATGGCAATTCACACGTGCAGCCGAAGGCACAAAAAAATATATCCTTTGCAACGCGGATGAAGGTGAACCCGGCACTTTCAAAGACAGAGTAATCCTCACTGAACGCGCTGATATGCTCTTTGAAGGTATGACAATCGGCGGCTATGCCATCGGCGCAGAAACAGGTATTCTTTATCTTCGAGCCGAATATGCATATCTTCGAAAACTGCTTGAAAAGGTTTTAAAAGAAAGAAGAGACAAAAATCTTCTCGGCAATAATATACTTGGCAAAAAAGGTTTCAATTTCGATATCACAATTCAAATGGGCGCCGGAGCCTATATTTGCGGCGAGGAAACATCGTTAATAAGTTCATGCGAAGGTTTAAGAGGCGACCCAAAAACAAGACCGCCATTCCCCGC
The DNA here is from genome assembly GCA_001825665.1 of Planctomycetes bacterium GWF2_41_51. Classification (GTDB taxonomy): domain Bacteria; phylum Planctomycetota; class Phycisphaerae; order Sedimentisphaerales; family UBA12454; genus UBA12454. The sequence continues at coordinate 70,739 of MHXZ01000066.1, forward strand.
TCAAAAAGGTTATATGGGCAATCCCTCTGCCGTCAACAATGTTGAAACGCTTTGCTGCGTAGCACGTATACTTGAAATGGGTGCCGGCTGGTTTGCTGAAATAGGCTCAAAGGGAAGCCCGAGCACAAAACTCCTGAGCGTTTCCGGCGATTGCAGATTGCCGGGCGTTTATGAATTCCCGTTCGGGATAAAAGTCAGCGATTTACTTAAGGAAGTAGGCGCCGAAGATGCGCAGGCTGTTCTTATCGGCGGTCCAAGCGGGCAGATAATCGGACCAAATGATTATAAACGAACCATCTGCTATGATGATTTAGCAACCGGCGGAGCGGTAGTTGTATTCGGACCTGAAAGAGATATGGTAAAAATCGCAGCGGAGTATATGGATTTCTTTGTCGAGGAAAGCTGCGGATACTGCACGCCATGCAGAGTTGGAAACGTGCTTTTGAAAAAGTATCTCGATAAAATTCTGGACGGCAAGGGCGAACCGACAGACCTTGATTTCCTCAAGAGTCTTGGTGAAAGCATAAAGATAACGAGCAGATGCGGCCTCGGACAGACTTCTCCGAATCCTGTTTTAACAACACTAAAAAATTTCCGAAGCTCTTATGAATCAAAAGTCAAACCGGCGACTGACGGATTCCAGCCGACTTTCGATATCAAAAAAGCCCTGGCTGAACATGAGTCTATAGCAAAAAGAAAATCAGTAATCTACACAGAATAAAAGGATAAACAATGAGTGACCAGATAACCTTTACAATTGACGGCGTCGAGGTGAAAGCAAAACCAGGTCAGACGATTATGCAGGCAGCCGATGAAGCAGGCATATACATCCCGAGGCTTTGTTATCTCCCGGAACTTACAGCTCACGGAAGCTGCCGTGTTTGCACTGTAATAGTTAATGGAAAGCCCCAAACCGCTTGTACACAGCCTGTCGCCGAAGGAATGATTGTCGAAAACGATACACCTGAACTTCTGGAGCACAGACGCAATCTCGTCGATATGCTTTTCGTCGAGGGAAATCATTTATGTATGTTCTGTGAGCGAAGCGGAAACTGCGAATTACAGGCAATGGCCTACAGGCTCGGCATACTTGCACCAAAGTATCCTTATTTCTATCCCGATAAACCGCTCGATTCAACTCACAAGGATATTTTTCTCGAACTCAACAGATGTATTTTATGCGGCAGATGTGTCAACGCATCTGCAGATATCGATGGTAAAGGCGTCTTCGGTTTTGTAGGAAGAAGCATCGATAAAAAAATCGCAGTCAATTCAGACAAGAATCTTGGAGATACAAATATGGCAGTTACCGACAAAGCGGCAAGTGTATGCCCTGTCGGCTCAATAAATAAAAAAGGCACTGCTTTTAAAATTCCTTACGGACAGCGTCTTTACGACCAAAAGCCTATCGGCTCTGATATTGAAAATAAAAAATAAAGTGATTTACAAGGATATATAAAATGGCAAAACCTAAAATCGCAACAGCATCATTGGCAGGCTGCTTTGGTTGTCACATGTCAATCCTCGACATTGACGAAAGAATCCTCAAACTCATAGAGCTTGTTGATTTTGACAAGTCACCGATTAATGATTTCAAGGAATTTACCGGCAGATGCGCTATCGGTCTCATCGAAGGCGGATGTGCAAATGAAGATAATGTGCACGTACTTCGGGATTTCCGTAAACATTGCGATATACTTATCTCCGTCGGAGATTGCGCCATTAACGGAGACATACCAGCTTTGCGAAACAATATTCCACTCAAAGAATGCCTTGAAGAAGCATATTTGAATGGGCCAAGCGTGTACAATCCTGAAAAAACGATTCCGAATGATAAGGAACTGCCGCTTTGCCTCGATAGAGTATATCCTTGCCATGAAGTTGTAAAAATAGATTATTTTCTGCCCGGCTGCCCGGCTAACGCTGAAATAATCTGGCAGGCACTTGTTGCCCTTCTAACCAACAAGCCTCTCGAATTACCTTATGAAATGATTAAATACGATTGATACGTATCCAAAAAATATGCATGTGCAGCTCCGCGAATAAAGCGAAGCAGGCTAAAAATTTTTAATAAACCTCGCAACGCGCGAGTAATAATACCAATTGGTATTCGTTTTGGAGTAAAAACGTGAGTCAGACAAAAAGAGTTGTAATAGAACCGGTTACCAGAGTCGAAGGACACGGCAAAGTTTCCCTGCTGCTCGATGAAAACAACAAAGTTAAACAAGCAAGATTTCACGTTGTTGAATTTCGCGGCTTTGAAAGATTCATTCAGGGCAGACCGTATTGGGAAGTCCCCGTTCTCGTACAAAGGCTGTGCGGAATTTGTCCGGTAAGCCATCATCTCGCCGCTGCCAAAGCTATGGATAAAATCGTTGGTGTCGATAAACTCACTCCCACCGCTGAGAAAATGCGAAGACTCATGCACTATGGCCAGATGTTCCAGTCGCATGCTTTGCACTTCTTCCATCTTTGTTCGCCTGACCTGCTGTTCGGTTTTGATGCAGACCCTGCCATTAGAAATGTCATCGGAGTCGCGCTAAAATACCCGGATTTGGCAGTTCAGGGCGTTATGATGAGAAAATATGGACAGGAAATCATCAGGGCAACCGCAGGCAAAAAAATTCACGGAACTGGCGCTATCCCCGGCGGCATTAATAAAAACTTATCAATAGCCGAAAGGGATGAATTCCTAAAAGACATCAAGCAGATGTATGACTGGTCTAAAAGCGCTCTTAAAATCGCTAAAGATTACACCGTGCAAAATCTCGAAAAGCTCACACCGTTCGCATCGTTCGATTCGAGTCATTTAAGCCTGATTCGTGAAGACGGCGCAATGGATTTATATCACGGCAATCTCCGTGCGATTGATTCGCAGGGCAAAAAAATATTCGACCAGGTGGATTATTCCAAATATCTCGATTACATCGTCGAAGAAGTAAAACCATGGTCTTATATGAAGTTTCCATTCATTAAACAAGTCGGCCCGCAGGATGGATGGTATCGCGTCGGCCCGCTTGCCAGATTAAATACCTGTGATTTTATCGATACCCCGCTCGCAGAAGAGGCAAGAAAAGAATTTATGGCCGTTACTAACGGAAAACCGAACAATATTACAATGGCTTACCATTGGGCCAGAATGATTGAACTATTGCATTCAATCGAGAAAATTAATGACCTGCTGAATGATAAAGACCTGCAGGGAAATGACCTTGTCGTCAAAGGCCAAAAGAGATACGAAGGTGTCGGACTTATCGAAGCACCTCGCGGCACATTGTTCCATCATTACAAGATTGACGAGAATGACCAGATTACAATGGCAAATCTGATTGTTTCAACGACAAATAACAATGAAGCGTTTAATCGCTCAGTTCAAAAAGTTGCCGCCGACCACATTGATGGTGTCGCGAAAATCACCGAAGGTCTTTTGAATCATATTGAAGTGGCTATCAGGGCTTATGACCCCTGCTTATCTTGTGCGACGCACGCTATGGGAAAAATGCCTTTGAAAGTTACTCTTTATGATTATCAGGGCAATGAAATAGATAATAAAACAAAAGAATGACAGCGGAAATTAAGAAAATCCTATTTATAGGATTTGGTAATCCATCGAGAGGCGATGATGGTCTTGGCCCGGCAATCGCCGAAAGATTAGAAAATGAAAATTTTCCCGGCGTTACAGTCGATGCCGATTACCAGTTAACTGTTGAAGACAGCGAAAACGCCGCAAAACACGATATAGTTATTTTTGCCGATGCTTCGGTGAATTGTGACGAGCCGTTCAGTTTTAAGCCTTTGGCTGCAAGGCAAAGCGAAAGCTTTACCAGCCACAGCGTTGAGCCGGCCGAAGTAATTGGATTAGCGGAAAAGCTTTTTAATTCGAAAGCAAAACCGTTTATGCTTGAGATTCGAGGCTATAACTTCGAAATGTTCGAAGAAGATTTGACGGAAAAAGCGAAAAAAAATCTTGAAAAAGCCTGGGATTTTCTGAAAGAATTGCTCAAAAAACAAAATTTTAATATTGTTGCCTGTGCTTAAAGGAGATTCAAATGCAGGACGGTAAATATGTTATAATGTTAATTGACGATGACCCGGATTTTATCGCGGCGATGAAAATGATTTTGGAAGCCAATGGCTACATCATAAAAGAAGCCAAGAGCGCCGAGGAAGGTCTGAAAAAATATAAGAGCATAAATCCTGACCTCATTCTTGTCGATTTGATGATGGAAGAAGTAGATTCAGGCACAAACTTCGTCAAGGAACTTAAACTGCTCGGAAACAAAGCTCCCGTTTTTCTTTTAAGCGCTGCCGGCGACGAAATGACCGGCAATGTTGATTACACAGAATTGGGATTTGCGGGAGTTTTCCAGAAACCCATTCAAAATGAACGTCTGCTGAATGTATTAAAAGCAAAACTAAAATAGTATTCTAATCTGCGGCTATTTCTACTCTGCATTTTTCTATCGCTGAGAAAAATTCTCTGCCGTAGCTTTTCTGGATAATTCTGCTGTCAAGAACGACTATTATCCCGCTATCGGTTTTACTGCGAATCAGCCTGCCGAAGCCCTGCTTGAATTTTATAATTGCCTGCGGAAGCTGATACATATAAAAAGGATTCTGCCCCTGTGCCTTTATGTGCTCAATTCTTCCTTCGATAAGCGGATGAGACGGCACCGCAAAAGGAAGTTTTACTATAATCACATTACTCAAAGCCTGACCCGGCACATCAACACCCTGCCAGAAACTATCCGTTCCGAACAGGACGCTTTTCCTGCCCATCTTAAATCTTTTTAAAAGCTCACTTCTGTCGATAGATCCGCCGTGTACAAGAATTTCATATTCATTTTCCGCAAACCAGCTTGAAAGCATATCGGCAATCGCTTCGAGCATCTGAAAACTTGTGAATAGAACGAAAGCCCTGCCGTTTGACTGCTGCACATATTTTTTTATTTTTTCAGCCGCACATCTCAAAAAGGCAGGTTCATCAGGCGCCGGCATTTCGGATTCGATATACATCGTAACCTGATTTTCGTAATTGAAAGGCGAACCGAGTTTCAATTGATTAAATTTTTCAAGGCCGATTCGTCCCGCGAAGTATTCGAACCCGCTTTTTTCCGACCGGCCGCCGCAGCATAATGTGGCGCTGGTGAGAATTACAGATTCGATCTTATCGAACATACATTTTTTTATTTCTATTCCAGGATTTATCGGTGCGCTTCGAAGGGTAACAGCGCTTCTCGAATTTTTCTCCGACACCTCGACCCAATAAACGTCGCTGTTTTTCGAACATGCAAGATAGTTCTGCAAATCTTCCTGCAAAGCTTTGAGCAAATCGGTAAATCGCATAAGCTCAAACTGCTCATCCTCGTCTTCATTTTGTTTCACAAGTGCCGCAAGCGCAAGCCGGAGTTTTCTTAAAGATTCAGAAAGACAGTCTTCCACAAAATTGTTCTTTATTCTCCCGTTGCCCCGGTTTGTATCAAACCATTTTCTTGCAGATTCGAAAAATTTCTTCGCATCCTTTTCGCACGATTTTACAAGCTCAATCACCGGAGTATGACCTGAAGCGGCAAGAAAACCTTTTTTAGTCGCAGGATTATACAGGCTGTGCAGCAGAAAATTCACCCGCCATTGACTTATATCTATTCCAAAATGCTCCTGTGCGACGTTTTCAATATTATGCGCCTCATCGATTATCAAATATTTGTAGTCCGGTAAAACAGAAACATTCTCCTGCCTTAGCGCAAGATCGCTGAACAAAAGCGCATGATTTGCCACAATTATATCTGAATTTTCAAGCCGCCGGCGATTTTTCCAATAGAAACAATCATTAAAAAATTTACACCTTCTCGATTTGCAATTGCCGTGTTCGCTTTTGACTGCGTTCAAAACCTGATGAGTCGGGGTATAATCAAGTTCGGTGAAAATCCCTTCTTTGCTCTGAGACGCCCATGCGTTTAAACGCAAAAGCTCGTCCATTGAAGCGTCAAAAAGCCCCTGCTGTTTTCTCCTTGCGAATTCAAGTCTTCTCAAGCATAGAAAATTATTGCGTCCCCGCGCAAGAGAAGCCTGAAAACATCCGCCCAGAGCTTTGGCCAGAAATGGAATATCTTTGTTTACAAGCTGTTCCTGGAGGGTAATTGTGTAAGTGCTTATCAGAACTTTGCATTTATTCCGGACCGCGGCATTTATGGCACACACAAGATATGCGAAACTTTTGCCAATCCCAGTGCCAGCCTCTACTGCAAGATGATTTTTGCTTTGCAAAGATTCCTGAATCGCTTTGGCCATTTGCAGTTGCTGCGGTCTTTCTTCGTAATCAGAAAAAAAATCCGCTAACAGGCCCTGCGTACCAAAAATATTTTCTATATTAATATCTTCTATCTTCACTCTTTGTTTTCAATCGCCCGTTTTAGTGTCATCACTGCCTCATTATCCTGTAATTCTGCTGCTGAGGAATTAATTGCGTTCCTTGCCTGTTCGGGTTTATCAAGCTGATAATAAATATACGCAAGCAGAAATTGAAGCTCTGGTGATTTTGTTTTTTCAATCCATTTGGTTACATCCGCAATTCTCGTTTCGAGCCGATCCTTATCAGGTATCATCGCGTTTAGGTCAACTTTTACTTTCGTATACGATGGAAAAATTGTTATAGCACGCATCAGATAATATGCGCTGCTCATATATTCTCCGCTTGCGAACAGGGCGTGAGACCTGCCTGCGTAAGCCAGCGGGTCGCGTGGATTATAAATACTCGCCAGCGTATAAGCGTCAGCCGCACGATAGTATTGACCCTGCTTTAAATATTCCTCCGCAGACTTCATATAATTATTGAATTTTGTATTGGCCCTTGAAGCAAAGGAAGTATGAACGCCTTTAATCGCCTCAGCCGTTTCAGGATCTATATCACTGATGCTTTTTTCTTTCTTTTCCTCTTCTTTAGGCTCATCTGCTTCTTTCTCTTCTTCAGCAGGAGCTTCTGGAGGAGTGCCGGTCAGTTCGAGCATTTGCTCATAAACACTTTTATTTTTATTTTCTAATAAAATTTGATCCGGCGTCTTTCCTCTTTCCAAAGGCGAAACTGGCTCAAAAGATCTTTCTGCGGGTTCAAGGGGCTGCGGTACTGTATAAGTACTTGAATCTTCCTTGGATTCATCTTCCTTTATTTGTTCATCGGTTTTTAATTGCTCTGCTTTTTCTTTTTCTAAATTTTCTGTTGTCTGTATTTGATTTTCCTGATTTGCTAAACCGTACCTGACCAACTTTTCCAAATCTGCCGGATTGGTATAAGACAAAGGTCGCGACAGAGTATATTCGTAAGAAGGAATAATTTCAGGCAGAAATTCAGTTCCTACAGGAGGTCTGACATAAGACGGCGAGGTAAAATCACCGGTTCCGCCGGTGTTTTTTATGGATGAATAAGTAACAAGACCTGTTGGCGACCCTGGGCGGGTAATTTTTGTTACCGTTCTTGAAGGAACATAGTACGGCTGGGGTAAATAAGGTTGCCTGATTCCAAGATTTACCGGTGCTGACTGCCGCAAAAAAGGAGCAAATGAATCTGTTGCTGTGGGAGCTCCGAATTCGGTATCCGCACGATACGGTACAAATCCCCTAAACTCTCTGCCCGCTCGTACATTGCCTGTAATAATATCGTTTCCGGTAAGGTCAATCGGATTTGGAGAGCGATAAAGCCCGCTCCTCGTGCTGCTCGGAGGAACAGTAGGATTACCTATTGGACTTTCAACGGCCAGGCTCCATCCGCAAATTAAAGTCATTATGATAAAGCTGAATTTTTTCATTTCTTGCCCTTTGCTGTTATTTGATTTTATATTTGAGCTTTTGTGCCCAGTTCAACTTGCCGGCCAAAGTATCCCACTGTGTTCGAAG